>NZ_JBFTRC010000007.1:0-79771 GCF_056399325.1 Allobosea sp. 01N443 | reverse complement strand
GGCCGATCGTTCGCGCCAGCGTGTCGATGATCAAGAGGTAGCCGCCGCCGAGGATCGCGGCGGTCGGCACGAGCTTGCCGAAGTCGGGCCCGACGAGAAACCGCGCGAGATGCGGCACGACGAGGCCGACCCAGCCGATGATCCCCGCCGCCGCAACGCTCGCCGCCGTGACCAGCGTCGCGGCCGCGACGATGGCAAGGCGCAACGGGCCGGTGTTCAATCCGAGCGCCCGCGCCTCCTCCTCCGGCAGCGACATCACGTTCATGCGCCAGCGCAGGGCGATCAGAACCACCGAGCCGAGGGCGACCGGGCCGAGCAGCGGCAGGAGATCGGGCTTGGCGGTCCCGGCAAGGCTGCCCAGCAGCCAGAAGGTCATGGCCGGGAGCTGATTATAAGGATCGGCCCAGTATTTCACGAGGCCGATTCCGGCGCCAAGCAGCGAGCCGATGACCACGCCGGTCAGGACGAGCGCCAGCACCGGGTCGCCGCGCCGGATGGTCGAGCCGACGACATAGACGGCGCCGACCGCGATCAATCCGCCGATGAAGGCTCCGAGCTGGATGCCGACGATGCCGAGCGAGAAATAGATGCCGACCACCGCGCCGAGCGCCGCGCCAGACGAAGCGCCGAGGATATCGGGCGAGACCAGCGGGTTGCGGAACAGCCCCTGGAAGGCCGTGCCGGCGATCGCGAGCGCCGCCCCGCAGAGCATGGCCGCAATCACGCGCGGGCCGCGGATATTCCAGATCACCGTTTCCAGCTGCGGCGGCAGGCCCGACGGCTGACCGCTCACCCCCGCCCAGAGGATGCGCAGCAGATCACCGGGCCCGACCGGGAAGCGTCCCAGCGCGAAGGCAAGCACGACGCCGAGCGCGAGCAAACCGAAGGCGAACAGGGTTCCGCGCGCGAAGGATGGCGACAAGGGGCTAGCCTCGCCCAGCCAGGACACGGTCGAGTTGCGCGTCGGTCGGCGTCACCTGATAGAATAGCGTGTGGAATTCGCGGGCGAGCGGGCGGATATCCTCGGGGAACTGGGCGGGATAGAGCAGCTTCGCCAGCCACCACAGCCCGATCATCCGGTTGACCGAAGGCGGGAAATCGACCCAGCCGAAAGGCAGCTTAGGGGAGAGATGCACGCGGCGATCGCGCACCGCCCGGACATTCGCCCAGGCAGGATCGCTGGCGACGCCATCGGCGAAGGCCGGATCGATGGTGACGATCACCTCCGGATCCCAGGACAGGATCTGTTCGAGCGAGACATTCGCAAGCCCGCTGCCCGGGGTCTCTGCCGCGACATTGCGCGCGCCGAGGAAGGAGAGCGTCTCGACATTGATCGAGCCGCCGAGCCCCGTCTCGAGCCCGCGTGGGCCGCGCGCGTAATAGACCGAGGGACGCTTCTCCCCGGGAATCGTGGCGATACGCCCCTTGATCGTCGCCATTGCGGTCTCGCACCAGCGCGCCAGCGTCTCGGCGCGTTCGCCGCGCCCGGCCAATTGGCCGAGGATGCGATAGCTCGCCGGAATCTGCTCGAAGCGACCATCCAGCAGCGCATAGGGAATGCCGGTCTGTTCCTGCACCCGCATTGCCAGCTCGACATAGGTTCTGCCCGTCGAACCGGCATCGACGATCAGGTCCGGCTTGAGGCCGAGCACCGCTTCGAGATTGGCGCTGTTGCCGCGCCCGGTGATGCGACCGACTTCCGGCCTGTCGCCAATTCCAGGCAGCAGGAATTCGCGCTCCTCCGCGCGATTGGCGCGCGGCCAGCCGAGCAGCAGATCGGGCGCAAGCGTATAGAGCGTGATCGCAGCAGGTGGCCCCGCCGGAAAGGCGCGTTCGACCCGGACCGGAATGGCGATTTCACGCCCGGCGCCATCGCGCACGGTTGCAGCACGCGCAATGCGCGGCGCGGCGAGCGTCGCGGCAAGGCCGCCCAGAACGGTTCGACGGTCAGGTCCGCGCATGATCATGCTCCGTGCCGGCGCCCGCTTGCGGGCAGCGGTTCGGTTTGATGTCGAGAAGCGGAGTGCCGTCGACGCAGTCGAGCCCGCGCACCCGCAGCGCGCCCTCCTCCACCCCAATGAGCCTGACCCGCGACAGGGCGATCGGATTGGGCCGGACCGGCGAGCGCAGTGCAAAAGTGCCGAGGATCTGGCCGCTGGATTTCGGGCTCTGGGTCAGCAGATCCCTTCGGGCCAGGTTCATCCAGTACAGCAGGTCGAGATATGCGCAGGCTTCGACGCCGGCCAGCGCCGGCCACCAGGTCGCATCGACCTCGACATGGCAGATGGGCCCTGATTCCGGGTCTCCACGACGCGGGCATTGATCGCGTGAGGCGAAGGGCGTGCGCAGGCGGCCGATGAAGACGAGATGCGCATCCTGCCGATCGGGCAAGGCAGCGATGGTCTCGCCCCGCCGCGTCGCCTGCCAATCCATTGCCAACTCCGTCACTTCGACCCGCTATGTGGGAGCGCCGGCGCGGCAAAGCCGTGTTTCGCCAGAATCTCCTGCCCCGCCCGCGACAGGATGAACATGGCAAGCCGGTAGCCGTTTGGCGAGGCCTTGCTCATCACGGTCAACCCGTAATCGGCCCCCACCGCGAGCGCAGCCGGCAGCCGGACCAGCGTCACGCCGGGCTGCTCCCGGGCGAGTGGCTGGGTATTGGTGCAATAGGCCAGGAAGATGTCGGCCTCGCCACTGGCAAGCTTGTAGCCATAGGCATTGACGTCGTCAGGGGCGGCAACGCTGCTCGGACCGCCCGTCAGCTGCAGTGCCTTGGCCTCGAGCGCCGCCCTTGCGCCCGGCTTCAAGGCCTCGGCCCGCGCGAAGACCTCGAAAGCGTAATCGCCCGAAGGATCCGCTTTCGGCGTCGAGGTGCCGAGCCTGATGGATGGATCGAGCATGCGTTCCAGCAACGTCTCGGCGGTGACCATCAGGCCCGGCCGAACGAAGGCGCAGAGCTCGTTGCGCGCGAAGAGCACGACCGGCCCGGCCAGGCCCGCGTCCGCCAGTGCAGCCGGGTGGCCCATGTTGGCGGAAGCGAACACCTCCGCGGCTTCGTCCTTGGCCAACCGCTCGCGCAGCAATCCCGAAGGGCCATAGGCAGGTTTGACCTGAACCCCGGTCGCGGTCTCGAATGCCTGCGCCATCTCGGTCAAGGCTGCTCGCAAGCTCCCGGCGGCGTGCAGCAGGGCCGGCTGCTGCGGCTCACCGGTAGAAACCGTGTCCTGCGCCATCAGACGCTCGGCGACGACGAGAGTGCGCATAGGCTGATGCATCGGCCTGCATCGCTTTGCATGAGAAGGGCTGCGGCCGGTCGCCCCTGCCATGCGGCGATCGCCTTCTGCCCTTCGGGGCTGATGAACCGATTCACGCCAACCTATCCGTCATTGATCGGGTCTCATGCGGGACTTGGCCAAGCCCCGCGCTCTGACAGGGTACTCGTTGACCTGTGGCTTGTCGCCATTAGCAACGCTGCATGCTCCGTCACGGTGCGGGTGCGGCCGGTCCTATCGCCATCGATGGTCGGCACTGCGCCGCCCTCGGTGCTCGCCCGGCCCAGGCTGACACGAACGGTCAGAGTTCGTGCGTCCGGAAATTCCTCCAGGCGCAGACGCGATGAACATATTCGCGGTCGCTTTCAGCCTCGCCAAAGGGCGCGACGAGCCAGTCCCAGCGTTCATCCGGCGGCGGTAGCGGGACACGGCGCGCCAGATCCAGCCGGTCCGTCACTGTGCCATCGCGATCGTGCTCGAGCATCTCGACATCGCTGATCAGGCAGACACGTCCCGCGAAGCGCGCAAGGTCCTGGAGATGCCAGGCGATGCAACGCGCCGGCAGATCATCCGGAAGGGCGGTTGCGCGGTCCCCGTTCTCCTCGAGCCAGTCCTCGATCGGCCAGGCGAGCTGCGACATCAGGTTAGCCGAGATTACCAGATCGACCTCCTTGTCCGCACTGAGATCGGCCAGCGGGTCGCTACGCCCCTGGCTCTCCCCCGCAAGCCAGTTCATGACGCCAGTCAGATCACGCGTCACCAGCTCGACATTGCGGCGCAGCGCCATGCGCAGCCTGACCTGGGGCAAATGGACCACGTCGATCAACACGACGCGCTGAAAGCGTGCGCAGAGCAGGTCGAGAGGCACATCGCGCACCAATCCCGAGCCGAGCACGATGGCCGTGCGGTGGCGTCCGAGCTCGCGGACGATCTGCGCGACGACCGCCTGACAGCGCTGGTGGTGCGGTGTCCAGCCTTTGCGCTGGCGTCGCCCGCGCGCCCAGAGCGCAGTGCTCTCCCGCAACAGGCCAAGCTGCCGCGTCATCCGTCCGACCGGGGTCGCAAGGGTCAGCAGGAACTCAGCCAGCATCGGGGCCTGCGTCCGAAACATGGGAAGCGAATTTCGGACGCAGCCATACGCAGTCCCTGTGTCCTCAGGTCAGCGCGCCACGCCCCGCAACTGGCCAAAGCGTCTCGACATGCGCATCGGGACCGTGCAGCCCGCGCACGCCGACATACCAGTCGTGCAGGTTCACCGTCGGGTCGCAATGGCCCGGAATGAGCAGGATGCGGTCGCCGCGATGCGGCAGCGCGATCGGATCACCGGTGAGCACGCCATGCTCGTCAGAGGGTTTGGTGTAGATGACGCCGTCGCGCTGGAACGGCATCGGCATGCCGGAATCGACCGCCGCCGCCTTGTGCCCGGCATCGACGATGGCACGGTCCGGCACGGGCTTGCTCATCACCCCGGCGAGGACGAAGAGCGCGTGTTCGAAGGCCCTGAAGGGGGTGCCGTCCGCCTGCCGATTGCGCGCGTAATCTGCATCCATGAAGATGTAGGAGCCGGCCTGAATCTCGTTCCAGATGCCGGACTGGCTTTCGAGCTCATAGGTACCGGTGCCGGCGCCGCTGACATATTCGCAGGTGAGGCCTGCCTGCCCGAGGCGCTCCACCGCGTTGCGGGCGAGCAGCCCGGCGCGCTCGATCGCCTCGCGCCGCTCGTCGATCGAGCGCATGTGCTGGGCAGCACCGTGATAGGCTTGGATGCCCGTGAAGCGCAGCGAGTTGCTGCGCGCGACCGCCTCGGCGATGCGGACGGCTTCGCCGACTGCGACGCCACAGCGGCGCCCGCCAATATCGAGCTCGACCATAACGTCGAGCATCACGTCGTGCCGCGCAGCCGCCTCCGCCGCCTCGCGCACGCCCTCGGGATGATCGACGCAAAGGCCGATCCGTGCGTTGCGCGCCAGCTTGGCGAGCCGATCGAGCTTGGCTGGACCGACGATCTCGTTGGTGACCAGAACATCGCCGACTCCGCCCGCGACGAGAATCTCGGCTTCGGAGACCTTCTGGCAGCACTGGCCGACGGCGCCATGCGCGATCTGAAGCAGGGCGATATCCGGGCTCTTATGGGTCTTGGCATGAGGACGAAGACGTACGCCATGGGCCTGCGTATAGGCGGCCATGGCGACGAGATTCCGCTCGAAGGCGTCGAGATCGAGAACGAGCGCTGGCGTGTCGATCTCGGCGAAGCTCTGGCCGATCTGGGCCGGCGGGGGCGCGGGCATGAGTATACGCTATCTCCGGAATCAGTTGCAGCACTGTGGCTATGGGACGCCAGCTTCGTGTCTGGAACAAGACCGGAGCGCGAGGAACGCCCCCGCCGCCAAGCCAGTGGCATATCGCGGTCGACCATGTTAGGCCCCGCGCCATGAAGATCGGCCGCGTTACCGACGACACCTTTGCGCTCTTCGCCCGCGTCTGGCGCGAGCGAGTCAACGCCTACCTGCCCCAGATGGCGATGATCCTGGCACTAGTGGTGGTGATCGCCGCGACAACCAGCTTCTACCCGCTTCTGATCAAGGCAGCCTTCGACGCCTTCGCCGACCCCCTATCGGCGGAAGCGACGGGCTTCGTGCGCCGGATGGAGCGTCTCGTTTCGAAGTCGATCGGGATCGAGATCGGCGTGGTCAACGCCGTTGCGGTCGTCGTCGTCATCGTCACTGCGATCAAGGGCTTCTCGCTGCTTACGCAAACGGTGATGACCAACAGCGTGGTCAGCCGAATCGAAGCGGATATGCAGTCCGCGCTCTACGCGCATCTGATCGACGCCGACCTTGCTCAGCTCCAGCGCGAGAACCCCGCGTCGCTGACCCAGCGCTTCACCACCGACTTCACCTATGTGAAGGAGGCACTGACCCGGATCATCAACATCGCCGTGCGCGATGTGATGACCTCCATCGCACTGGTCGGGGCCCTGCTCTGGATCGATTGGCAGATGACCCTTGTCGTTCTGCTGATCGCGCCGATCGTCGCGCGCCCGATCGGCCGGATCGGCAAGAAGTTGCGCCGCATGGCGATGTCGCAGCAGGAGCAGACAGGCATCATGGCAAGCCTCGTCACCGAGAGCCTGCAGGGTGCCCGCGTCGCCAAGACGGACTCGCTCGAGCCCTATCTCAAGGCGCGCGCCGCGCATGCCTTCGAGACGATCCGCTCGCTCAAGATGAAGGCTGCCAATGCCCGCGGCCGGCTCGATCCTCTGCTCGAGGTCGCCGGCGGCATGGCGGTCGCCGGCGTCCTTGCCGCCATCGGGGTCAGGATCACGGCGGGCACCAGCACGATCGGCGATTTCACCGGTTATGTCTCGGCGCTGCTGCTCGCGGCGCAGCCGATGCGTTCGCTCGGCAACCTCAACGCCATCCTGCAGGAGGCCGGTGCCTCGCTGAAACGCTACTATGCCCTGATCGACGAGAAGCCGTTGGTCACCGAGCGCCCCGGAGCGCAGCCCCTCAAGGTCGGTGCCGGCGAGATCGCCTTCCGGCACGTTCGCTTTCGCTATCGCGATGATGCCCGCGCCCTGGAAGGCATCGATGTCGTCGCACAGGGTGGCAGGATGACAGCTCTGGTCGGTCGCTCCGGCTCCGGCAAGTCGACGCTGCTCACCCTGGCGCCGCGCCTTTACGACCCGAACGAGGGCCGCATCGAGATCGACGGACAGGATCTGCGCGACGTCACTCTCGCCAGCCTGCGCGGCCAGATCGGTGTCGTCAGCCAGGATGTCATGCTCTTCGACGATACCGTGCGGGCCAACATCGCCTTTGGCCGGCCGGGAGCGACCGAGGCCGAGATCATGGCCGCCGCCAGGGACGCAGCGGCGCATGATTTCATCATGGCCATGCCCGATGGCTACGATACGCAGGTCGGCGAGCGCGGTTCGAAGCTGTCCGGCGGTGAACGCCAGCGTGTCGCCATCGCGCGGGCCATCCTGAAGGATGCGCCAATCCTGCTGCTCGACGAGGCGACGAGCGCACTCGACACCGAGTCAGAGCGGCTCGTCCAGCAGGCGCTCGCCCGGCTGATGAAGAACCGCACGACACTGGTGATCGCCCATCGCCTCTCGACCGTGCGCGAGGCCGATCTCATCGTCGTGCTGGAAGAGGGCCGGATCGTCGAGACCGGTAGCCATGATGCTCTGATCGAGCATGACGGCACCTATGCCCGGCTGCACCGGCTGCAATTCACCGAGAACTGAAACGCGCCGATCTCAGGGCTCGCGGGCAAGCGCGTCCACTGCGGACTGAAAGCCCTTGAACGAGAAGGGCAGCACGACGGCGCGGTTAGCACCATCCTGATAGCGAAGCTGGCCAGCCTCGCCAAAGCCGCGCCAACGCTTCAGCAGGTCGTCGCTCACGTTCACCTCGGCGAAGCAGCCGCCGGGAAGGCAGCGCTGGAAGTCGGCAAGCGTCCCCTCGTCCTTCTCTCCGAGCGCAAGGCGGATACCGGCCTTGGCGCCGAGGCTCACATTCGGCGGCACCTGCACCACGAGCTTGTAGGGTTCATTGCGCACCGGCCGCCCGAGCGCGATCAACGCCACCGGGCCGCGCTGCCCCTGCACCTCGAGCGTCTGCACGATCTCGCAGATCCGGGTCCCGACGCCCTGCTGGCAGCGATGGGTCCAGTCGCCATAGGTCGCCGTCGTATTGTCCGGCTGCGAAACGCCGCCAGGAGCGGCCGGAGCCTGTGCACTCGCGGAAGGACGCTGCGCCTGGGCAAGGGCTGCGCCACTGAAGATCACGACGGAAACGAACGCGAGAGGCCTAAGCTTCGAAATCACCTGACAAGTCCCCCTTTGACGGTAGCCATGACTTAGATGGTGGCGCGCGTTTCCACGCAAGCCGTTTGGAGCTCGCTGGGAACGGTCGTCAACATCCCGTGGCGAATGACCGGTTATGGGCGCCAGCCGGTTTCCAGCGCCGGAGCATCGGCCTGGGCCTCTTCCTTCCGAGCCTCTTCGACCACCGCGAAGAGGGCGCGCAAGGCATCGTCGACGCCCTGGCCAGACGCTGATGACAGCACGATCGGCGCGCGCTTGGCGGCCCGCTTCAGCCGCGCGACCTGCTCCTTGAGCAGCTCCGGGCTCAGGGCGTCCACTTTAGACAGCGCCACGATCTCGGGCTTCTCGGCCAGGCCCTCGCCATAGGCCTCGAGTTCCTCCCGAACGGTCTTGTAAGCCTTGCCGGCGTGCTCGCTGGTGCCTTCGACCAGATGCAGCAACACGCGGCAGCGCTCGATATGGCCGAGAAAGCGATCGCCGAGCCCATGTCCCTCATGCGCTCCCTCGATCAGGCCAGGAATATCGGCCAACACCATCTCGCGCCCATCGACCCGCACGACACCAAGGCCGGGATGCAGGGTGGTGAAGGGGTAATCGGCGATCTTCGGCTTTGCAGCGGTAACCGTGGCAAGAAAAGTCGACTTGCCGGCATTGGGGAGGCCGACAAGCCCGGCATCGGCGATCAGTTTCAGGCGAAGCCAGACCCAGCGCTCCTCGCCCGGCAGGCCCGGATTGGCATGGCGCGGCGCCTGGTTGGTCGAGGTCTTGAAATAGGCGTTGCCGAAGCCGCCATTGCCGCCCTTGCACAGAACGAAACGCTGGCCGGATTCGGTCAGGTCGGCAATCAAGGTCTCACCGTCTTCATCGAAGACCTGCGTACCCGGCGGCACCTTGAGCACGATCGGCGGGCCATTGGCGCCGTGCCGGTCCTTGCCCATGCCGTGTTCGCCGATCCTGGCTTTGAAATGCTGCTGGAAGCGGAAGTCGATCAGCGTGTTGAGCCCCTGCACGCATTCGATCACGACATCGCCACCGCGTCCGCCGTCGCCGCCATTGGGGCCGCCGAATTCGATGAATTTTTCACGCCGGAAGGAGACGCAGCCCGCGCCGCCGTCGCCGGCCTTCACATAGATCTTGGCTTGGTCGAGGAATTTCATTGCTTCTCAGTAGTGGGCCGCGGGCCGAAGGGCAATGCGGGCGGCTCACGCGGCAAGCCGTGGCGCGGCCATTTCTTCGCGAAGCGCCTGTGCGAAGCGCCGGGCCGCGAGACTAGGGCTAGGCGCGACGATGAGACCGACCGAAAGCTCGAACAGCGGTGGCAGGCCCTCGGCGGCGCCAAGCCGGCGCAGGCTCGGCGGCACCGCACTCTCGGTGATCGCCGTGACGCAGAATCCGGCCTCGACCGCGGAGATCACTCCCGCCGTATGCGAGGAGGAAAAGACCAGCCGATGCGCCCGCCCTGCCCCGGTGAGCGCCGCCAGGACACGAGGGCGCGCCCGGCAGCCTTCGGAAAATAAAGCGAGCGGCAGAACCTCCTGCAATTCCGGGCGATGACCGCGCGCCGCAACCCAGACCAGCGGCTCGCGGCGCAGCGTTTCTCCCTTTGGCCGGACCGGATCCTGCGTGATCACGGCGATATCGAACTCGCCGGCCGCAAGCGCAGGCTCGATCCGTTTCGAGAGATCGCAACGCAGTTCCAGCTCGACACGCGGATGCTCGGCCGCAAATCGTGCGATCAGCGGACGCAAGTAGGCGTCGACATAATCGTCGGGCACGCCGACCCGCAATCGCCCCGTGGCTGCCTCGCCGCCCAGATCGGCCAGCGCTTCGCGCTCGACCGCGAGCAGGCGGCGGGCATGACCGATCAGCCGTTCGCCGGCATCGGTCGGCGTCACCCCACGCCGCGAGCGCTCGAGCAGCTTCTGGCCCAATTGCGCTTCGAGATCCTGGATGCGGACCGAAACCGCCGATTGCGTGCGGCCGAGCCTGACGCTCGCTGCCGTGAAACCGCCGGTCTCGGCGACCGTCACCAGCATATCGAGCGCCGCCAGATCGAAATGAGTCGCCATCGCCTCGCTCCATCGGAATTTCGAATGGAACGATGAGAATAATCCGTTTTTCCGATTGAAGGAAGCACCCTATATCGCCGGCACTGCCCGTCGCGGATGACCCTGATGACCACCCCGAGCCTCGCCCTGTCACGTCCGGCTGCACCCGGCCTTGCCATGTTCGTCGCCCTGATGACAGGCGCGACCTGCATCGGCTTTTCCGGCATCTTCGTGCGCTATGCCGATGTCGGACCGGCCGCCGCCGGCTTCTGGCGCATGCTCTTTGCCCTGCCCGTGCTCGCAGCCTGGACCGCGTTCGAACAGCGCAAGCCCAGATCGGGGGCCGCGCGCTCGGGGAGCTGGTGGCCGATCGCGCTGGCCGGGTTCGCCTTCGCCGTCGACGTGACGCTCTACAATGCCTCGCTCGGCTTCACGACGATCGCCAACGCCTCGCTGCTCGGCAATCTCTCGCCGGTCGTCGTCGTCCTGGCGGCCTGGCTCCTGCTCGGTGAGAAGCCGACCGGGCGCATCCTCGGCGCGCTGTTGCTGGCGATCGGCGGTGCGTTGATGCTGGTGCTGCCGAAATTCGCGTCTTCTACGGCCGCGGCCAGTCCGGGCAGCATTTTCGGCGACAGCCTGGCGGTCGGAGCAGCCTTCTCCTACGCCATCTACATCATCGCCATTCGCCGGGCCCGGGATTTTGCCGATGCCGGGCGCATCGGCCTGATCTCCAGCGCGCTCTGCGCCGTCTTCTGCATCGCGGTCGCGATCCTGCTTGGCGAAACCATCCTGCCGCAGAGTCTGCAGGGCTGGCTTGCGGTCATCGCGCTCGGACTCGTCTCGCATGCGCTGGGCCAGGGTTTGATCACGCTGGCGCTCGGCCAATACGGCGCCAGCGCCGCCTCGCTGGTGATGGTCTGGCCGGCACTGGTCAGCGTTCTCGCTGCCTGGGCGATCTTTGCCGAGCAGCCCTCGCCCGCGCAGGCCTTTGGCGGCGTGGCGATTCTGGCAGCCGTTCTGCTGGTGCGGAAGGGCTGAGATTTGCTGCCGGACCTGGCCCCGCCCCTCTGAAGCGGCCTGAGATTGCTCCCCCAGCCGCGGAGCACAGCAGGGTTCTGCGGCCCGATCTCGAAACTATAGACGCAAAGCCGCTTCCGCTCGGCTCCGTCCTGCCCGTCGTGTCCTGCCCGTCGACCCTACTCCGCCGCAAGCCGCGGCGGCGGCAGCTTTCCACTCATCGCCTTGGCGCTGGCTTCGCCGGGCGATTCCTCATCCCCCATGGGCTCCCAGGCCGATTCATCCTCCGGCTTGCTGAAGAAGCGGCCGAAGAGCCAGCTGAAACCACGGCCGATATCGTCCATCACCGTGTAGAAGGACGGCACGAAGACGAGGCTGAGCACGGTCGAGACGATCAGACCGCCGATCACCGCGATCGCCATCGGCGCGCGGAACTCGCCGCCATCGCCGACGCCATAGGCGGAGGGCAACATGCCCGCCGCCATCGCGATCGTCGTCATCACGATCGGCCGGGCCCGCTTGCGCCCGGCTTCGAGCAGTGAGGTGATCCGGTCCTTGCCGCGGGCGACCTCCTCCACCGCGAAATCGACCAGCATGATCGCGTTCTTGGTGACGATGCCCATCAGCATCAGCAGGCCGATATAGACCGGCATCGAGACCGGGTTATTGGTCGCGAGCAGCGCAATCACCACGCCGCCGAAGGAGAGCGGCAGCGAGAGCAGGATGGTCACCGGCTGGGCGACCGAGCCGAACAGCRGGATCAGCAGCGCGAAGACCAGCATCAGGCCAGTCGTCATCGCCGTGATGAAGCCCTGCACGACCTCGCCCTGGATCTCGGCGTCACCGGTGGCGGCAATCCTGACGCCCGCCGGCAGTCCGACCTCTTTGACGATCTCGTTGAAGGTATCCTGCGCGGTGCCGAGTTCGAAACCACGTTTCAGGTCGGCGCCGATCGCAGCCCGTCGGACGCGGTCATAGCGGTCGATCGAGCTCGGCCCCTCGCCGAAGCCGATATCGGCCACCGCCGTCAGCGGAATCGAGACGCCGCTCGTATTGGTGACACGCAGGGCGGCAATATTCCGGATGTCGGCACGCGCTGCCTCATCGAGCTGGACACGGATCGGCACCAGCCGGTCGCCGGCATTGAACTTGGCAAGATTGGCACCCGCATCGCCGATCGTCGCGATGCGCACCGCTTCCGAGATTGCCTCCGGCGTGACGCCGAGCGTTGCTGCCTGCTCGAGTTTCGGGGTGACGCGGAGCTCCGGCCGGYTGAGTGAGCCAGCGGTCGCGACATTGAGGTAGCCGTCGACCTGGCGCATGCGCGCCTCGATCCGGGCAACCGCCTCGTCGAGCGCATCGCCGTCCTTGGAGAGAATCGAGAACGCCATCTCGCGCTCGCCGCGCTCGTTGACATACCAGGCCCGGGCATCGGGGACGGTGGCGAGCTTCTCGGCGATGACGACCTTCAGGTCCTTTTGCTTGACCGCACGATCGCTCTTTGGCGTCAGCATGATCGTGACCGAGGCGCGCCGGACTTCGCGCTGTCCGGTCGGCGAGGCGCCACCGAGCACGAAGACATGCCTGACCTCGGGAATCGTCTTCAGCGCGTCGACGATCTGGTCGGTCGTGACGCGGGTTTCTTCCAGCGTTGCGCCCGGCGGCAACTCGACGCTGGCGACGACACGCGCAGTGTCCTCCTCCGGGAAGAAGCCCGTCGGCAGCAAGGCCGTCGCCTGGATCGAGGCGAACAGGAAGATGAAGCCGACCACCAGGGTCACATAGGCCATGTTGAATGGCAGCTTGCGCCAGCGCCCCGTCCCATCGAAACGCGGCAGCAACGGCAGGCGGATCCGCGCGAGAGTGAGCCGCAGCAAGCCGACATAGCCGCGCATGAACGGACCAGGCCTGTCATCCTCGTGCTTCACGGGTCGCATCAGATAGGCCGCCATCATCGGCGTGATCAGTCGCGCCACCAGCAGCGAGAACAGCACCGCGATGGCAACCGTCAGGCCGAACTGGCGGAAATACTGCCCGGCGATACCGCCCATGAAGGAGACCGGCGCGAAGATCGCGACGATGGTCAGGGTGATCGCGATGACCGCGAGCCCGATTTCATCGGCCGCCTCCATCGCCGCGCGATAGGGCGATTTGCCCATCTTCATATGGCGCACGATGTTCTCGATCTCGACGATCGCGTCGTCGACCAGGATGCCGGTGACGAGCGTGATTCCGAGCAGACTGACCAGATTGAGCGAGAAGCCCAGCATCTGCATCGCCCAGAAGGTGGGGATGGCCGAAAGCGGTAGTGCGATGGCGGTGATCAGCGTCGCGCGCCAGTTGCGCAGGAAGAGGAAGACGACGAGCACGGCCAGCGCCGCCCCCTCGAACAGCGTCTCCATCGCCGCCTGGTAGTTGCCATGGGTATAGGCGACGGCATCGTCGATCAGCTTCAGCTCGATCGACGGGTAGCGCTTGTTCAGCTCGTCGATGCGCGCTGCAACCACCTGCTTGACCGAGAGCTCGCTCGAACCCTTGGAGCGGAACACCGCGAAGGTGACGACGGGCTGCTTGTCCAGGCGACTGAAGGAACGCGGCTCGGAATTGGAATCCTCGACGCGGCCAAGCTCCTTCAGCCTCACCTCGCGGCCACCGGTGAGCGAGATCTTGGTCTCGGCAAGCTCTGCTACCGTACGTGCACCGGCGAGCGTGCGAATCGCCTGTTCCTGGCCGCCAACCTCGCCGCGCCCACCGGCGAGGTCGACATTGGTCGCCCGAATCTGCCGGTTGACTTCGCCAGCCGTTGTCCCGAGCGCCAGCAACCGGTCGGGATCGAGCGAAATCCTGATCTCGCGATCGACGCCACCGTAGCGATCGACACGGCCAACGCCCTTCAGCCCCTGCAATTCGCGCGCAACGACATCGTCGACATGCCAGGAGAGTTGCTCCAGCGTCATGCCGGGCGACGATGCGCCATAGCTCAGGACCGACTGGCCCTCGACATCGATGCGCTGGATCACCGGCTCGTCGATGGTGCGTGGCAAATCCGCCCTGACCTTGGCGATGGCGTCCTTGACGTCGTTGACCGCCCGGTCGGTGTTCACCTCCAGCCGGAACTCGATCAGGGTGAGCGACTGGCCGTCGGTCAGCGTCGACATCACATGCTTGACGCCCGTGATGTTGGCGACCGCATCCTCGATGCGCTTGCTGACCTGGCTTTCAAGCTCCGCCGGCGCTGCGCCGGCCTGGGTCACTGAGACCGAGACGAAAGGCACGTCGATATTCGGCATCCGCGTGACCGGCAGTGTCGAAAACGACATCACCCCAAGCACGCAGAGCACCACGAAGAGCAGGATGGCCGGGACCGGTTTGCGGATCGACCAGGCAGAGAAATTGATGTTCATTCCGCCGGCCCCGTCAATTCGTCGCGATCGGGGTAACCGCGTCGCCGTCGCGCACGAAAGTGCCCGCGCGCGCGACCACGGTCTCGCCTTCGGCGAGACCGGAGGTGATCTCGATCCGGCCGTTTCCGGTCAGTCCCAGCGTCACCTTCTTGGTGCTGACCTTGCCGTCCTTGACGCTCTGCACCAGCGCTCCATTGCGCGAATAGGTGATGGCGGAGAGCGGTAGGGTGATGCTCGTCTTGCGCCCGGTTTCGATCACCCCGCGAGCAAAGGAGCCAAGCGCGACCGGCGGATTATCCTTAAGGGCGATTCGCACGCGCCCGAGCCGAGACGCCTTGTCGACCTGCGGTGCAATCAACCTGATCTCACCGACGAGCGGCTTCTGGGCTCCCGCCGGCGTGACTGCGACCCTCTGGCCGAGCTTAAGCGAGCTAAGTTCGACCTCCGCGACATCCGCCTCGAGTTCGATCGCACCATCGGCGATGATGCGGAAGAGGGGTTCGGTAGCGGCCAGGGGCGCCATGGCGCCAAGCTTGGCGCGGCGCTGGCTGACGATTCCGGCTGCGGGAGCCTTGATCTCGGTACGCGCGAGCTTCACGGCGATATCGCGCTCCTGCGCCTTGGCCAGCGCAAGATCTGCTGTCGCGATGGCAAGCGCATGCTGCGCCGAGTTGACGCGGGCGACCGTCGTCCTCGCCGCCGCAGACCGGAGATCGAAGGTCTCGATGCTGGCATTGCCCGAATCGCGCAGGGCCTTGGTCCGCTCGAAAGCATTCTCGGCCTGAACACGATTGGCTTCCGCTTCGCTGACCTGGGCCCTGGCCTGGGCGATCGCTGCTTCGGCACGCGCGATCTGTGCCTCGTTTTGGGTGTGAAGGACGTCAAGCGTCGTCCGAGAGAGGCGTGCCAGCACCTGGCCCGCCGTCACGCGGTCCCCCTCTTCCGCAAGGATCTCGACGAGCGCGAAGCCATCGATCTCTGGCGAAACCAGAACCTCGTCGCGCGCGATCATCGAGCCGGAGACCACGACGCTCTGCACGATTTCCGCGGTCGTGGCCGGGGTAACCGTCACGGCCGGGCCATGGGCGGGAGCCGTTGCCTGCGCGGCCGCGCTGGCTGGCGTCTGGGCCGAGGCCGAGACAGACGGCAGCAGCGCCAGGGTCAGCAGGGACAGGGCAGCCAGGCGCGTCAGCGCGAGGGGAAGCGGCAACATGGTGATAACCTTCGAATCAGTCATGGCTGATTTGTGTGTGGGGATTGCAGGCGCATTGCCTGAGCCAATCCGCGCATCGCGGTGAACATCGTCTCGGCAGCAGCTTCGGTGTCGAAATTCGGATCCAAGGCGCGCCGGCAGAAGAAGCCGTCGGCAAGCATCGACATCGCCTGCAGGAAGCGGACCTCGTCGAGATCGGCCGGCAGCTCGCCGCCGTCCTTGGCCGCGGAGACCGCGACCGTCAGGCCTGTCATGACCATGCCGTCGATATCGGCGCACATCGCCGCCATTTCCGGATTGCGTGCGGCTTCCGCCCAGATCTGCAACGCGATGATGGCCTTTTCGCGCGGCTCATCGACGAGATGCCGCCGCGCAAGTGCCTCGAGCTGGTCAAGGAGGTTGCCGGCGCGCGGATCAAGCGCCGCGAAATCTGCGACGATCGAAGCCCGGTCCCGCTCGGCCATCCCAGCGATGATCACGTCCTTGGAGGCGAAGTAGCGGTAAAGATTGCCCGGGCTCATGCCGGCCTCGGCCGCAACGTCATTCATCGTTGCGGCATGGAAACCGGCGCGCGCGAAGACGCGCTCCGCCGCATCGAGGATGCGCGAATGGCGCTCCGTCAGGGCGCGCTCGGAAGAG
Source organism: Allobosea sp. 01N443 (assembly GCF_056399325.1). Lineage (NCBI taxonomy): Bacteria > Pseudomonadati > Pseudomonadota > Alphaproteobacteria > Hyphomicrobiales > Alloboseaceae > Allobosea > Allobosea sp. 01N443. The sequence continues at coordinate 63,344 of NZ_JBFTRC010000007.1, read as the reverse complement.
GCGAAGGCAAAGGGTGGTGGCAAACGAGGAATCCGAAATGAGAATGAACGTTCATTCTCATGACCTATCGTGAACTTGAAGTCAAGAAGCGTGCGCTCCCGGCGGAATCAGGGCGCCGCCATGCAAAAAACACCTGCGCGCCATGCAACCCTGGCGCATGAATTGCTTGCTCGGTCCCGCATGGAACCGCATTGTCAGTTCATGGATGGATGGTGCGCCACTGGGCGCGACCTTGGCGCGTGAGCGATCCGAAGCCCGTGATGAACGATCAGCCCTTTCGTCTCAGCGCTGCCCGCAAGCTCCGCTCCCCCCTTCGCCCCAGCAGGAACAGGCCGGCACCGAAGCCTGTCCTGATCGTCCTGCACCAGGAACATTCGACCTCCGGCCGGGTCGGCCGCCTTCTGGCGGCGCGGGGGCACGCGCTCGATATCCGCAAGCCGCGCTTCGGCGATCCGCTCCCGGTGACCATGCGCGATCATGCCGGCGCCGTGATCTTCGGCGGCCCGATGAGCGCCAACGACCCCGATGATTTCGTCAAGGCCGAGATCGACTGGATCGGCACCTGCCTGAAGGAAGAGGCCCCCTTTCTCGGCATCTGCCTGGGCGCCCAGATGCTCACGCGACATCTGGGCGGCACCGTCTACACGCACCCGCAGGGCCGGGCCGAGATCGGCTATTACGATCTTGCGCTGACGGAAGCCGGGCATTCGCATGCGAGCGAGGCCGGCTTCGCCTGGCCCTCGACCGTGTACCAATGGCATCGCGAGGGCTTCGATTGCCCTAGCGGCGCCGAATGCCTCGCAACCGGGGGCGATTTCCCGGTCCAGGCCATTCGCTCGGGCCCCAAGGCCTATGGCATCCAGTTTCATCCCGAGGTGACCCCGGCGATGATGTGCCGCTGGTCGGTGCGCGCGCATGAGCGCACCCTGATGCCCGGGGCCCAGCTGCGCCATCAGCATCTCGAAGGCTGGTATCGCTATGATCCCGCCGTCAGGGCCTGGCTCGACGGCTTCCTCGACCACTGGCTGCACGTGCCGGTGGATGGAGAGACCTCCCTCGCATGACCCGTACCTCGCTTGTCCTCGGCGCCGGCATTGTCGGCGTCTCCTGTGCGCTCGCGCTGCAGAAACGCGGCTTCATGGTCACCCTGATCGACCGGCGCGAGCCCGGCAGCGAAACCTCCTACGGCAATGCCGGCGTGGTCAGCCCGACCTCCGTCGTCCCGCTCAACAATCCCTCGCTCTGGAAGAGCCTGCCGAACTATCTCGGCAACCAGCACGCTGCCGTGCGCTATCGCTGGGGCCACCTGCTGCGGAATCCCGGCTGGGTCCTGCGCTTCCTCGCCGAGACGCGCCCATCCCGTCTCGCGCCGCGCGTTGCCGCACTCCAGGGTCTGACGGCTCAGGCCCTGACCTTGCACAAGGCGTGGATGGCAGAGGCTGGAATCAGCCATCGCCTGCGTGAAACCGGTACGCTGAAGCTCTGGCGCAGCGAGGCCGGTCAACAGGCTGCCCGCACCGAGCAGCAGTGGCTCGAGGATCATGGCTTTCGTGCCGACTATCTCGATCGGCAGGCCCTTTCGGCGGTCGAGCCCGATCTCAACCCGATCTTTTCGGCCGGCCTGTGGTTGCGGGACAACGGCTCGGTCGACTGGCCGCAGGCCGTGGTCGCAGCCTATGCGGCGCTCTTCGCCGCGCGCGGCGGCAAGATCGTCCGCGCCGCCGCCTCAGGGCTCTCCAGGACACCCCAGGGCTGGCGCGCTACGACCGATTCCGGCAGCTTCGATGCCGGAATCGCCGTGGTCGCGCTCGGCCCATGGAGCACCGACCTGCTGCACCCGCTCGGGCTGAGCGTCCCGCTCAATGTCGAGCGCGGTTATCACCGCCATTACAAGGCAGGCGACGGGCGCAGCCTTTCGCGCCCGTTCTACGACGTCGAATCCGCCTACTTCCTCGCGCCGATGGAAAAGGGCTACCGTCTGACCAGCGGTGTCGAGCTCGCAAACCGGGATGCGCCTTCGAATTTCGCGCAGATCGACGCCGTCCTGCCACGGGCGAAGGAAGCATTTGACCTGACCGAGGCGACCGAAGCCACGACCTGGCGCGGAGCCAGGCCGACCCTGCCCGATTCATTGCCGATGATCGGGGAAGCGCCGCGGAATCCCGGTCTCTGGCTCGCCTTCGGCAGCCAGCATATCGGCTTTGCGACGGGGCCCGTCACCGGCGAAATCCTGGCTGCGCAGATCTGCGGCGAGAAGCCGATCGCCGATCCGGCCCCATTCGCGCCGACGCGATATCTCTGATCCCGAGGATCCGGTCGCGCGCCCAGGCGAGCCCGATATCGCCAATCAGTCTCCGGCGCATCGGGCGAGAGCCGAAGCCTCTCCCCGAAATGCGCCCAGGACGCCTAAGCCGGCGCAGGCCGTCGCGTCAGACGACCACCCCGTCGAATGAGTGGCGCCTCAGACCTGCCGCGCCACCATCATCTTCTTGATCTCTGCGATCGCCTTGGCCGGGTTCAGGCCCTTCGGGCAGGCATTGGCGCAGTTCATGATCGTGTGGCAGCGATAGAGCCGGAAGGGGTCTTCCAGGTCGTCGAGGCGCTCGCCGGTGGCCTCATCGCGGGAGTCGATCAGCCAGCGATAGGCCTGAAGCAGCACGGCAGGACCGAGATAGCGGTCGCCATTCCACCAGTAGCTCGGGCAGGACGTCGAGCAGCAGGCGCAGAGGATACACTCATAAAGGCCGTCGAGCTTCTCGCGGTCCTCCTTGCCCTGCGCCCACTCCTTCTCCGGCGCCGGCGTCGTGGTCTTGAGCCAGGGCTCGACCGAAGCGTGCTGCGCATAGAAGCGTGTGAGGTCCGGCACCAGATCCTTGATCACCGGCATATGCGGCAGCGGATAGATCGCGACCTTGCCCTTCGAGCCGCACTCATCGATGCCAGTGGTGCAGGCCAGCCCGTTCTTGCCGTCCATATTCATGGCGCAGGAGCCGCAGATGCCCTCGCGGCAGGAGCGCCGGAAGGTCAGCGTCGGGTCGATCTTGTTCTTGATCCAGATCAGCGCGTCGAGGACCATCGGTCCGCAATCCTCGCGGTCGACATAATAGGTGTCGGTGCGCGGATTCTCGCCGGTATCCGGGTTCCAGCGATAAACCTTGAACTCGGTCAGCTTCTTGGCGCCGGCCGGCTTCGGCCAGGCCTTGCCTTCGGTCAGTCGTGAGTTCGCGGGGAGATTGAATTCGGCCATCGGTCAGATCGTCCTCAATACACCCGCGCCTTGGGCTTGATGTACTCGATATCGTTCGAGAGCGTGTAGGTATGAACCGGGCGGTCGTCGAGCGTGACGGTCCGCTTCTCGTCGTCGATCCAGGACAGGGTGTGCTTCATCCAGTCCTTGTCGTCGCGTTCCGGATAGTCCTCGCGGGCATGGGCGCCGCGGCTTTCCGGTCGGTTCAGCGCCGAATCCATGGTGACGACGGCCTGCGTGATCAGGTTGTCGAACTCGAGCGTCTCGACCAGATCCGAATTCCAGATCAGCGAACGGTCGGTGGTCGCGATGTCGGAGGCACCGGCCCAGACCTCGTGGATCAGCTTGTGGCCTTCCTGCAGCGTTTCGCCGGTGCGGTAGACGGCGCAGTTGTCCTGCATCGTCTTCTGCATGCGGTTGCGCAACTCCGCCGTCGGGGTGCCGCCCGAGGCATTGCGGAACTTGTCGAGGCGGGTCAGCGCGAGATCGGCCGAGGACTTCGGCAGCTCGGGCTGCTTTTCGCCCGGCGTCACGATTTCGGCGCAGCGCAAGCCGGCGGCACGTCCGAAGACGACCAGATCGATCAGCGAGTTCGAGCCGAGGCGGTTGGCGCCATGCACCGAGACGCAGGCCGCTTCGCCGATCGCCATCAGGCCAGGCACCACGGTATCGGGATTGCCGTCGACCTTGGTCAGCACCTCGCCATGATAGTTCGTCGGGATGCCGCCCATGTTGTAGTGCACCGTCGGCAGGACCGGGATCGGCTCGCGGGTGACGTCGACACCGGCGAAGATCTTGGCGCTCTCCGAGATGCCCGGCAGGCGCTCGTGCAGGATCTTCGGGTCGAGATGGTCGAGATGCAGGTAGATGTGGTCACCGTTCTTGCCGACGCCGCGTCCGCCACGAATCTCCATGGTCATTGAACGCGAGACGACGTCGCGAGAAGCCAGATCCTTGGCGGAGGGAGCGTAACGCTCCATGAAGCGCTCGCCCTCGGAATTGGTGAGATAACCGCCCTCGCCGCGAGCCCCCTCGGTGATCAGGCAGCCGGCGCCATAGATGCCGGTCGGGTGGAACTGCACGAACTCCATGTCCTGCAGCGGCAGGCCGGCACGCAGCACCATGCCGCCACCGTCGCCGGTGCAGGTATGGGCCGAAGTCGCCGAGAAATAGGCGCGGCCATAGCCGCCGGTCGCCATGATCGCCATCTTCGAGCGGAAGCGATGCAGCGTGCCGTCATCGAGCTTGAGCGCGATCACGCCGCGGCAGACGCCATCCTCGTCCATGATCAGGTCGATGGCGAAATATTCGATGAAGAACTCGGTGTTGTAGCGCAGCGCCTGGCCATAGAGCGTGTGCAGCATGGCGTGGCCGGTGCGGTCGGCGGCAGCGCAGGTGCGCTGGGCCGGAGGACCGTTGCCGAAATCGGTGGTCATGCCGCCGAAGGGACGCTGATAGATCTTGCCGTCCTCGGTGCGCGAGAACGGCACGCCCCAATGCTCGAGCTCATAGACGGCCGCCGGCGCATTGCGCACGAGATACTCGATCGCATCCTGGTCGCCGAGCCAGTCCGACCCCTTGACGGTGTCGTACATGTGCCACTGCCAGGTGTCCTTGCCCATGTTGCCAAGCGAAGCGGCAACGCCGCCCTGCGCCGCGACGGTGTGCGAGCGGGTCGGGAACACCTTGGAGATACAGGCAGTCCTCAGGCCCGCCTGCGAGCAGCCGACCGTCGCGCGCAGTCCCGCGCCGCCGGCGCCGACAACCACGACGTCGAAGGTGTGATCGGTGATCGGATAGGCCTGGCCTGTATAGGCCGGGACCGATTGGGCTCTGGTGATCGCCATCGGGTTCAGCCTCCGAAAGAGAGTTTCAGGATCGCGAAGACGCAAGCTGCGCCGATCGCGATCGCAAAGAAGGTGTTGGCCATCACGGCGAGGATCTTCAACCCTTCGTGGTGGACATAGTCCTCGATCACGACCTGCATGCCGAGACGCATATGGACCGCGCCCGACAGGGTGAAGAGCAGCATCAGGATCGCGACCAGCGGGTGCGAGAGCGTCGCGACAGCAGCCGCATAGGGCTTGCCGAAGAGCGAGATCACAACGCCGAGGAAGATGATCGTCAGAAAGACGTTCGCCACGGCGGTGACGCGCTGCAGCCAGAAATGGCCGGTGCCGGACTTGGCCGAGCCGAGACCGCGAACGCGGCCGAGCGGGGTACGCATGGAAGAATTTGACGACATGACGAAACTCCTCAGCGCATCGCGTAGGCGACGATCCAGAGCAGGATCGTCAGGCCCGCCGAGACGAAGACGCTGTACTTCGCCATATTCATGCGCGTCTCGGGGTCGTAGCCGTACCCCATGTCCCAGACGAAATGGCGCAGGCCGCCGACCATGTGGTGCAGCAGCGCAAAGGAATAGCCGAACAGCACGAGGCGCCCCAGGAAGGAGCCGGCGATCGCCTGAGCCGTTTCATAGGCCCCCGGCCCCGAGGCGGCGGCCACGAGCCAGGCGGCGATGAGGACCGTGCCGGCATAGAGCGCCGAGCCGGTGACGCGATGCGCGATCGACATCGCCATGGTCCAGGACCAGCGGTAGATTTGCAGATGCGGCGAAAGCGGGCGCGCGATCGGTTTGGTTTGGGCCAAGGTGAACTCTCCGACTCTGCGGCCCGCCGGGGGCCCGATCCATTTGGGAATGGTTCTAGAGTGATTGGCTCTCTATAGAAACCGTTCCCGCGCTGCAATGCGAGGCAGCGAATCGGTGGTTACATAAATCTCAATCTGTAACTTTATGCTTACGCGTCAGCGCGGCAACAGCACCCAATAATCGAGATCGAGGATGACACCACCGGCATATTGATCGCCCAGCTTCAAGGGGTACTCCCCGCAAGGCAGGTTCTTGGTCGCGACGAGACGCAGACGCAGGGCGCCGACATCGCTGCGGCCCGGCAACTCGGCCTTCTCCAGCACCTCGCTCCAGGCATAGACCGTATCGCCCGCGAAAAGTGGCGCGACATGCCTGCCACCATTGATCGCCGCGATGTGAAGGCCGTTTCCGAGACCGTTGTACGATAGGGCACGGGCCAGGCTGATGACATGGCCGCCATAGATCAATCTCTTGCCGAAACGCGTCTCGCGCGCGCCGTAGGCGTCGAAATGCACCTTTGCGGTGTTCTGGTAGAGACGGGTGGCAAGCTGATGCTCGGCTTCCTCCACGGTCATGCCGTCGACATGGTCGATGCGTTCGCCGACCGCATAATGGCCCCAGCGAAACGCCGAGCCCGCGAGCGCATCGTCATAGGCGGTGAGATCGAGTGTCGGGCAGCCCTCGCCAAGCTCTTCGGGAGCGACGACCTTCGGAAGTTCGGGCACCTGCTCGGCATGCGCCGGGGCTCCCGGTTCGCGTTTGCGCACCAGCACCCAGCGCGCATAGCTCAGCACGATTTCGCCCAGTTGGTTCCGGCCGATCGAGCGGACATAGACGATGCCGGCATCGCCCGCCGAGGTCTGCTTCAGGCCGATCACCTCCGAGGTGGTCGACAAGGTGTCGCCCGGATAGACCGGCCTGAGGAAGCGCCCATCCGCATAGCCGAGATTGGCGACGGCATTCAGCGAGACGTCCGGCACCGTCTTGCCGAAGACGATGTGGAAGACCAGCAGATCGTCGACCGGCGCCGCGGGATATCCTACCGCGCGTGCAAAACTGTCCGAAGACTGCACGGCGAAGCGCGACCCATAGAGCGCCGTATAGAGCGAGACGTCGCCGCTGGTCACGGTCCGTGGCGTGGCATGGACGATCGTCTCGCCCAGCCGGAAATCCTCGAAAAAGCGGCCAGGGCTGGTTTTGGAAGCGGGCAGCGTCGCAGTCTGGGACATCGGCGTCTCGCGTCTGGTTAGGCAGGCGGATTGTGCGCTGCCGTGAGACTCTGCGTCCAGCCCCGAGCCGCTGCGACGATGGGGTAATGCGCACGCCCGGAATGGTCGGCCGAGCGTCGACCATTCATCGAACGAGCCTCGCGGCCCTCCGCCGCGCCGCGACAGGAAGAGGCACGCAGCCTAGGCTACAATCGCCTGCAGCTTGGCGAGATCGACATTCGCGCCGCAGACCAGAACGCCCAGGCGCTCGCCCGGCGCCGGCTTGTAGGCTCCCGAGACCAGCGCGCCGAAGGCGGCCGCGCCACCGGGCTCGACGGCCAGCCGGAAATCGCGCCAGAGCCGCGCCTGCGCCTCGGTAATGGCGGCATCCGGCACGAGCGCAACGTGATCGACCGTGTCCTTGCAGGCGTCATAGACCAGCTGGCCGACATTGCGGGCGCCGAGCGAATCCGCGGCCACCGAGGCGACATCGACCGCGACCGGTCCCTTGGCTTCGAGCGCCGCCTGCAAGGCACGCGAGCCCGCGGGTTCGACGCCGACCACCTTGACCTTCGATCCTGCGAACCAGGAGGCGATTCCCGAGATCAACCCGCCGCCACCGACTGCGACAAGCACCGTATCGAGATCGGGCTCCTGCAAATCCCACTCGCGCCCGAGCGTGCCCTGACCGGCGATGGTCTCGACCGCGGCGAAGGGATGGATCTTGAGCGCGCCGGTTTCCGCGACGAAGCGATCGCAGGCAGCCTGCGCATCGTCATATTGCGCGCCGCCGACCACGGCCTCCGCGCCGAAGCGCCGGATCGCCTCGATCTTGGCCGCGGGCGAAATCTCCGGCACGAAGATCGTCGCCTTCACGCCGCGTTCGCGCGCCGCATAGGCCACCGCCGCACCGTGGTTGCCCCCGGATGCAGCAGAAACCCCGGCAGCAGGCACCGGCAGAGACAGCAGGTTATTGAAGGCGCCGCGCGTCTTGAAGGACCCCGCATGCTGCAGGCATTCGAGCTTGAGCGAGATGTCCCCCACGGATCCGAGCGCCCCCTTGCCCAAGCGCATGATCGGCGTCACGCGAGCATGGCCAGCGATGCGCGCGGCAGCCGCCTCGATCATGGAATGGGACACCGGACGGTCGGACATGGCGCGATCCTGATAGGCTGGGCGATCCGGCGCGAAGGTCCAGATCGCGATGGGAAGCCCGTGGCTATCGCGTCCCGGCGGATCGGGGAAGGGCTTTCCACGCCCGCCCCGGATGTGCCTGGCGACGATCAGCGCCGCGAACGCATCCAGCATATCGTCTGCAGCAGCTCCCCGCGGCGGCCGTGCGTGAACGCTCTCGACCGGCAAGCCTGCCGCGATCAGAAGTGCCCGTCGTTCGGCCATGCCCTCGGGGTTGATCGCCCCCCGGACCTTCTTCGGGCTCAGAAGAGGAGCGCCGCGCATCGTCCGAAAGGCAAGTTCGGGATGGGTTTCATAGACGTGCTCGCGCCACAGTGGCTCCCGCCTCAACAAGCCGTCGATCTCCCGGATCTTTGGGAACAGAAAGAAGCCCTGCTGGGAGACCTTGCGCGGTGGCTCGGAGGTCGCGACGGCCACGCCGCAAGCCTCCAGATACTCTGCAGCCTGGACTGCCGAGCGCGAGGGAATGGAGAACACCGAGGATTGCCGCTCGCCGAGCAGGCTGCGCACCGCCTGCTCGGGGCCACGTCCGGAGCCGACAATCCGGTCCGGCAGGCCGATCGGCATATCGACCGCCACGAGATCGGGCGGCGCCGATCCCGCAAAGAGCTCGGAGAAATGCGAGATCACGCGCAACTGCGGACGCAGGGGCGTAGCGTCGCCCAGGATCGCAACGATCCAGCCCGCCTTGCAGCCGTCGACGCCGGCGATCCAGCCCATTCGCCCCCCTCTTCACCTTTCGATGAACTGTCGTTGCATTGCAGTCACGTCTAGTGTGCACTGCAGCGAAATTCGATCAGCCGTCGTTAAGGAGTATCCCATGACAGCGATCCGCCCACGCCGCAGCGTCCTGTATATGCCTGGTTCGAATGCCCGTGCGCTTGAAAAGGCTCGCGAGATTGCCGCCGATGCGCTGATCCTCGATCTGGAGGATGCCGTCGCCCCGGATTCCAAGGACATGGCGCGCGAGCAGGTCTGCGCCGCGGTGAAGGCCGGAGGCTATGGTCGGCGCGAACTGGTCATTCGGGTGAACGGCGTCGACACGCCCTGGTTCGAAGCGGACCTCGCCGCAGCGACCGAGGCCAGGCCCGACGCGATCCTGATCCCGAAAGTGTCGGCCCCCGAGACCTTGATCGAGATCGGCCACAAGCTGACCGGCCTTTGGGCCGATCCGGCCATCCGGATCTGGGCGATGATCGAAACGCCGCTCGCCGTCCTGGACGCGGCGCGGATTGCCGCGGCGGCGAAGGATCCCTCGACGCGGCTCGCCTGCTTCGTGATGGGCACGAACGATCTCGCCAAGGAAACCCGCGCTCGCTTCGTGCCCGGCCGTGCGCCGATGCTGCCTTGGCTGGTGACGGCCGTCCTCGCCGCCCGTGCCCATGGCATCGACATCGTCGACGGCGTCTACAACGATCTCAAGAACGAGGATGGCTTTGCGGCCGAATGCGCGCAGGGCCGCGATCTCGGCTTCGATGGCAAGACGCTGATCCATCCCTCACAGGTCGCTGCGGCCAACGCCGCCTTCGCGCCGGATGATCATGAGCTTGCCCGCGCCAAGGCGATCATCACCGCCTTCGAACAGCCGGAGAATGCCGACAAGGGCGCGATCCAGCTCGACGGCCGCATGGTCGAGCGGCTTCATGCCGAGATGGCCAGGCGCGTCGTGGCGCTGAGCGAGGCGATCGCGGCGTAACCTGCGCGATACCCGGCCTTGCGCCGGAGGCCCGTCTCGATCTGGGTGATGGCATGAGATCATGGCCGGGACAGGCCCGGCCATGATGGCGAATACCGGGGTCTGGCCTCAGCCCTTGGCCTTCTTTGCCCGCTCCATCGCCTCGACGATGAGCTGCTTTGCCTTGGTGGCGTCACCCCAGCCGGTGAGCTTCACCCATTTCCCGGGCTCGAGATCCTTGTAGTGCTCGAAAAAATGCTGGATCTGGTCGAGCGTGATCTGCGGCAGGTCGGTGTAGTTGTGCACGTTCTCGTAGCGCTTGGTGAGCTTGGGCACCGGCACGGCGATGATCTTCTCGTCACCGCCGCCCTCGTCCTCCATCATCATCACGCCGATCGGCCGGACCGCGATGTAGGAGCCGGGAATCAGGGGGCGTGTATTGGCGACCAGGACATCGCAGGGGTCGCCATCCTCGGACAGCGTATGCGGGATGAAACCGTAGTTCCCGGGATAACGCATCGGGGTGTAGAGGAAGCGATCGACGAAGAGCGTGCCGGCTTCCTTGTCCATCTCGTACTTGATCGGCTCGCCACCAATGGCCACCTCGATGACCACATTGACTTCGTCGGGCGGATTCTTGCCGATGGAGATGGCATCTAGGCGCATGGGTCATACCTGTTGAGACAAAAAACTGGCGCGCCTTATGCGCGCTGTAGCGCAAAAGTCCAAGCCCGACCTTTAGGCGGACGGGGCATCAGGGTTTGCGCATGGCACTTCCCACTGATATCGGGCTGCAGATGATCAAGGATGGAACTTTGTGGTGTTGAACCTGCTGCGCCGCAACGATCAGCGTTATGCGCGGCGAATGGCCCGCATCGCGCGCTGGGACCGGCCGCTTACCGGCCGGGTCGACCGGCTGCGCGCCTGGGCCAACATGCTGCTGGTCGATCATGGCATCTTCCGCCTGGCCTATCTCAATGCCCACCGGGTCACGCCGCGCCTTTGGCGGGCCGCCCAGCCCGCGCCCACCGACGTCGCCTGGTTCGCCCGCCAGGGCGTCAAGACGATCGTCAACCTGCGCGGCGGTCGCGAGCACGGCGCCTGGCCGCTGCAGCGCGAAGCCTGCGAACGTCACAACATCGCACTGGTCGAATTCGTGCTGCGTTCGCGTGGTGCACCTGACCGCGAGACGATCCTCGGCTCCAAGGCCTTCTTCGAGGGCCTGAAGGAACCTGCGCTGGTGCATTGCAAATCGGGCGCGGACCGGGCTGGCTTTTTCTCGGCGCTCTATCTGCTGGTGCACGAGAACCGCCCGCTCGACGAAGCCATGAAACAGCTCTCGTTGCGCTACGGCCATTTCCGCTTCGCCAAGACCGGGATCCTCGACGCGTTCTTCGAAGCCTATGCCCGCGAGGGCGAGGCCAAGGGCATCGCCTTCCTCGACTGGGTCGAGCGCAGCTACGATCCCGAGGTGCTCGAGAGAGACTTCAAGACGGGCTTTCTGTCTTCGCTGATCGCCGACCGCCTGATCCGGCGCGAGTAGACCTGCTCAACGCGCCGCACGCGGCAGGGCAGGAGCGCCCCCCATCCGCGTCCAGGTAAACTGGATATGCGCCATCATGCGCGCGAACGAAACGCATCCGATCGCGGTGAGCAGCGCCACCGACAAAGTCCCGAACCACCACATAACCAACGCGGCACCGGCCAGCGAAACCGCATTCGTCATCATCTGCCGTCGCGGATACAGCGACAGTGAACCGATCTCGTGCAGCGGTCCGACCAGGGTACTGCAGCCATAGAACAGCGAGAGCAGCGCCATGGTCTCGCCGACCCCTTCCCATTGCGTGCCCTCGAGCACGTAGTCGGCCCCGAGTGCGGCGATGGCGACGCCGGCGAAGAGCACGACGACAATGGCAACCATGCCCATGGTGATCCGACGGGCCCAATGTTGCCGATCCGCTCCCTCGCGCTTGCGCAGATCATTCATCGCCAGCGGCGTGACCGCCGCGTTGAACAATTGCATCGGCATTTCCAGCAGGCGCATGGCAAGGGCGACATGCGCCGCCAGAAGGGCGTTGCCGGCGAAGGGCAGCGCCAGCAGCGGCGCCACCATGAAACCGAAGGACAGCAGCGCCGAGGGCAGCAGATAGGTCGGCGCCGTGCGCCAGCGTATCGCCGACTCCATCAGTTCCCGGTGCGACCAGCAGCGCAGCCTCACGAAGCCGATCAGCGCCTTGTGACGGCGCCAGACCAGGTAGATCGCAGCCATCGCGTGGCCGAAGGCATCGGCGGCGAACAGCGCAAGCGCCGTCGGGCCGAGCGGCCAGATCAGCAGGATCATCATGGCCGGCTGGACGATCGCCTGCACGACATTGCTGTTGCCGATCGTCGTGAAATCACCCTCGGCGGTCGCCTCGGCGGTCATCAGCCTGATGGCCGCACGGCTGGCCAACGAAATCAGGAAGAGCGCACCAAAGCCGCGCAGGACCCAGCCCGCGGACGCCGCGAACAGGATTGCCGCAGTCATCCCGGCAAGGAAAACCAGTCCCGCAGCGAAGGCCAGTCGAAACGCCCTGCCGAGACGCACCCTGTCATTGCTCTGAAAGAACACGGCCTCGAAGCGCAGCAGAACTGCGATCGCGACGAAATTGGCCAGCGCCGAAAAGATCGCGAAATCCGCGAAAACCTTGGGTGGGCACAGGGCCGCTGCGAAGAGCAGGCCCCATACCGAAAGAATCCGCGCCTGGACGAAGCGCAGCGCCAGCATCAAGCCGTTGCGGAGACCGGTGCGCCTGACGGGAGAGCCATCGGCCGCGATCGGCTCGGCCGGAACGGGCGCCGACGCGGCCGCTGCAAAGCCGCCCCTGTCCAGTGCGAGTTGCGCAGCCATATCCACGTCCCCGGTCGGGATGTCGGGCAGGTCGTCTTCGCTCGACCGGGGGCCGTGGCGCTCGCCTGCCGGAGTTCGCTCGCGATCAACCCCTTCGATCACGTCGCTTCACTCCGCAGGCTGCACGCTGCGCCGGTATGGTTAACGCACGGTAAATTTGCAGGCACTTTCGCTGGTCGCGCCGGGGAGGGTTCTCGCTACCATGCGAGCTGTGGCGGAAAAGTGGCAAAACCCGTCATTTATCAGCGTTCTAACTGAGCTCCATTGTCATCTGAGGACGTCCCGGTCAGTGTTTCCCTCACAGCTTGAGAGGCTTGATCCCATGACGCGCGCCCCCATCCACCTCGATTTCCTGAATGCGCTGGACGTCGAGGCACTAGGGTTGACCGACCCGGAGATCATCTCCGCAGTGGAGGCTGGGCTCGCGGCGCAAGGACGCGGGGAAACCGTGATCGAACCGCGCATGCACCTGATTCCAGGCGGCAGCAGTGGTCATTTCAACGTGCTGAGGGGCGCGTTTCGGGCGCCGATCAATCTGGCGGGCGTCAAGGTGATCGGGGACTTCGTCGACAACTACAAGGAGGACCTGCCCTCGGAGCTTGGCCTGCTCCTGTTGATGGACCCGTCCAATGGCGTGCCCAGGGCCATCATCGACGGGAGCCATCTCACCGATATGCGCACCGGCGCAGTCACAGCCATCGGCGCGAAATACCTTGCGCGCAAGGGTGCCAAGGTGCTGGGTCATATCGGGGCACGCGRCACGGCCTACTGGAACGTGCGCCTGCTCGACTCGCTGTTCGACTTCGACGAGATCCGGGTGCATTCCCGCCGACAGGAAAGCCGCGAGGCTTTCGGAGCACGGCTCACAGCTGATCTCGGCAAGCCCGTCACGGTGACAGAGGACTGGCGCTCCTGCGTCGACGGCGCCGATATCGTTGTCGAAGCCTCGCGCCTCGATGCTCCCGAGCCACTGCTGAGGACGGACTGGATCAAGCCAGGCGCTTTCGTCGTGCCCTACGGCACGATGAGTGCCGTCGAGCTTTCGCTGACCGATATCATGAGCAAGCTCGTCGTCGACGACTGGGGCCAGTGCCGATCGGGCCAGTTCGGCTCGCTGCGCGCCCATGTCGAGGCCGGCAAGCTCTCGGAGGCGACCCTTCATGCCGAGATGGGCGAAATCGTCGCCGGGCTGAAGCCCGGCCGCGAGAGTGACGACGAAACCATCCTGTTCTGGCATCGCGGGCTCTCGCTCTCCGACATCGCGCTTGGCCATTTCATGCTGGAGAAGGCCGGGCGCATGGGGATTGGCCAGAGGCTGCGTTACGCCTGATGAACCCTGCCACACCGCACCTTGTCGCCAATGCGCGGATGTATGCCGTCAACCCGGCGGTTCGTGCTGCCTGGACCGATCTCTTCGCCTGGATCTCAAGCCGGTCGGGGGTGCCGCTGACTGTCGTCGACCATGCCGCACCGGCTCCATTGGAGGACCTCTGGCGACGCGGCGATCTCGGCCTCGCCTTCATCTGCGGCTACCCCTTCGCAAGCGGTCGCTTTCCCGTGCAGCCGATCGCGGCTCCGATCCCGGCCGCAGCGCTTGCGGGCGGGCGGCCCTTCTATGCAACTCATCTCGTCACCCGCGCCGAAAGCCCGATCGCCACGCTCGCCGGGAGCTTCGGTCAGCGCCTTGGCTGGACGGTCGAGCACTCCCAGTCCGGGTTCAACGCCTTGCGCAGCCACCTGCTCCCCCATTGGAAGGCCGGGCCGTTGTATCGGCAAAGCATCGGCCCGCTTCTGACGCCGCGCCGGGTGATTGCCGCGTTGCTCAACGACGAAATCGATATTGGTCCGCTCGACTCGTATTTTCACGACCTGTTGCTCGCGCATGAGCCCGAAACCGCTGTACGGCTGCGGATCATCGAGACGACGCTCCCAAGGCCGATGCCGCTCCTGGTCGCCTCGGACACGCTGGACGCGGCCCCACTTGCAAACCTTCGCGATGCGCTGCTCGACGCTGCAGCCCAGCCGCAGCCGCAGGCTTTGCTGCCTCGCCTGAAGCTCTCCGGTTTCGCAGCCATGGAACGCAGCACCTATGACGTGCTGCTCGAGGATGCACGCAGGGCGGAAGCCGCCGGATATGGTCGGCCGGGCTAGGGTTCGGCCGGGCGCCCGGCACTGCGCGCCCGGATCGCCGCAAGCGTGATACGCCCGAGCGGCCGGCTGTCGCCATCGACGATGGTCGCGCCGTCTCGCCCCTCGGTCAGAAGCGCGGAGAGCACGTTGCGCAGATTGGCCGATGCCGGAAGCCGCAGGTCGGAAACCTCTGGCGCTCCCTCTTCGACCGCATCTGCGGCGCTGACCAGAGAGAGGCGCCGTAGCGCGGCGTCAGCACCGACGAAATCGGCGACGAATGCGTCAGCCGGAGCCGCCAGCAGGCGGTCGGGTGTGTCATACTGCACCAGGCCGCCATCCTTCATGATGGCGACGACATCGCCCATGCGGATCGCTTCATCGATGTCATGGGTGACGAAGATCACCGTCTTCTTCAGCCGGCGCAGGATCGCAACGAACTCCTCCTGGAGGCGTCCCCGCACCACGGGATCGACGGCACCGAACGGCTCGTCCATCAGCATGACCGGCGGGTCGGCAGCCAAGGCGCGCGCCACCCCGACACGCTGGCGCTGTCCGCCGGAGAGATGGCGCGGGTAGCGCGCCAGGAACTGCGCGGGCTCCAGCCCGACGAGTGCCAGCATCTCCTCCGAGCGCGACCTGATCTTCTCCGCCGGCCAGCCCAGCAGTTTGGGCACGGTCGCGACATTCTCGGCGATGGTCATGTGCGGGAACAGGCCGACCTGCTGAATGACATAGCCGATGCGGCGGCGAAGCAGCACCGGATCGGCCTGGGTGACATCCTCCCCCCCAACGATGATCCGGCCGGAACTCGGTTCGATCAGCCGGTTCACCATCCGCATTGTCGTGGTCTTGCCGCAGCCGGATGGGCCGATCAGCACGCAGGTCCGGCCTTCGGGCACAGAAAGATCGAGGCTGTCGACCGCGGGACGCGCGATGCCTGGGAAGAGCTTGCTGACATTCTCGAGACGGATCATCAGGCCCCCATTCGCGCGGAACGCGTCATAGCGCGCTCGACGCTCGCAAAACCGATCTCGACCAGCAGCGCGAGCAAGGCGACCGCGACCGCTCCGGCAATCAGCTGCGGAAAATTGAAATTCGCCATGCCGGCAGTGATCAGCTCGCCGAGACCGCCGCCGCCGATGAAGGCCGCGAGCGTCGCCGCCGAGACGACCTGCACGGCGGCCGTGCGGATGCCCGCAAAAATCACCGGCAGCGCCAGCGGGATCTCGATCCGCGTCATCACCTGCGCATCCGAAAGTCCCTGCCCGCGCGCCGCCTCGACGATGTCGCGGTCGACTTCGCTCAGGCCCGTATAGGTGTTGAGCAGCAGGGCCGGCAGGCCGTACAGCGTCAGCGCCACCACAGACGGCAGGAAGCCGGTGCCGAGCAGGGGCAGCATGATGACGAGCAAAGCCAGGCTCGGCACGGTGCGCAGGATGTTGACGATCGCGATCGCCGAATTGGCGAAGCTGCGATGACGCGTCAGCGCAAGCCCGAGCGGCAGTGCGATCAGCACCACGGCGAGAAGCGCCACGCCCGAAAGCCAGAGATGATTCTCGACCGCTGTCCAGAAGATGCGGGGATTGGCGGAGATCCAGCCGAGCATCAGGCGCCCTCCGCCTGGGCCGCCCGCAGGCCGAGCTCGAGCCGACGCAAGATCTCGTCGCAGGCGATGGCAAGCAGCGAGGTCATGATCGCGCCGACGACGACCTTCTCGCCGAAATCCTGGGTGATGCCCTGGAAGATGATGTCGCCAAGGCCGCCGGCATTGATGAAGGCGGCCACGGTCGCGACCGAGACCATGGTGACGACCGTGATGCGGATGCCGGCGATGATCACCGGCAACGCCAGCGGGAGCTCGATGGCGAAAAGCCGACGCCAGCGGCCATAGCCCATGCCGTCGGCGGCATCCAGAATCTCGGGCGCGATCTCGCGCAGGCCGGTTGCCGTGTTCCGGATGATGATCAGCAGGGCATACATCACGAGCGCAACGATCGCCGGGCCAAAGCCCAGCCCGAGGATGGGAATCAACAGCGCAAAGATCGCCAGTGCCGGCACCGTGTAGAGGGCGCCCGAAATCAACAGCACGACGAGGTAGAACGTCGGCCGCCGCGCGGAGATGATCCCGAGCGGCAGGCCGATGACGAGCGAGATCGCGAGCCCGATGCCAACGAGCTGGATATGCTCCCAGAGCGCGATCAGCAGGCGGTCGTAATTCTCAATGATCCAGGTCATGCCGGCAGGTCCGAAAACGCTGCGGCAAGCTCTCCCGCCGCCAGGCGTTCGGCCAGCGCCTCGAACTCGCGCCCCATCGGCCGGTCATCGTCGAGCCGGGCGACATGGGCGCGGACGAAGCCAAGTGCGAGAGTGGTGCCGACGCCGAGCCTGATGCCCTCGCGCTGATCGGCGGCCTCGGCGGCCACGACGAGTTCGATCGCAGCAAGCCGCGCCAGGTGCTCGGCGATCATCGCCGTCTTTGCGACGATGCGCGGCGTCATCGGCGCGTAATCCTCGACACCATCGGCAACCGGCATGGTCATCGGGCCGAGCGGCAGGGCGAGATGGCGGATCTCCGCTTCCAGGGCTGCGGTCGTCTTCTGCGTGGTCGCAAACCCCGCATGCGTGCCGCCATGGCGTGTCAGGAAGCGCGGCAACCCGCTGGACGCAGGCGACATCAGCTTGGTGATACGGAACGCCGAGATCGTCGCTGCGTGGGCGACTGCCAGTCCGAGCCCCTCGAGCGCGAGTGCGAGAGCCGTCGTGTCGAAATTGACGGTCGAACGCAGGACATCCTCGGTGATGAGCACCGCCGGGCTGTCGCCGGCCCCGTTGAGCTCGACTTCGACGAGCGCCCGCGCCGTATCGAGCGCTGCGGATGCGGCTCCGTTCACGGGCGCCAGGCAGCGAAAGGACAGCGGGTCCTGCACGCGTCTGGCAGCGCCTTCATCGAGGAGATCGCTCCCGGCCAGGAGTTCGCGCAACTTCGCCGCGCCAGTGACATGGCTCGGCACCGGCCGAAGGGCGACCAGATTGCTGGCGATGGGCGAGAGATTGGCGCGGTAGGCCTCCAGCGAGAGCGCGCCTGCCACCGTCAGCGCCTGCAGCGCCATGGTCATGGCGCGAAGCGCGAGCGCCGCCAGGCCCGCGCTCTCGGCATTGGCATTGAGCAGCGCGAGCCCGTCCTTCGGCCCCAGGGGCGGAAGCGCTATGCCGGCCAGGCGCATGGCCTCGGGGCCGGGCCGAATCCGCCCGTCGAACTCGGCCTCGCCCTCCCCTGTCAGCGGCAGAAAGAGCTGGGCCAGCGAGCTGAGGTCGGCCTCACCCAGCGAGCCGATGCGTCGGACGACAGGATGAACCCCGGAATTCAGCATCGCAGCGAGCGTCCCGACAAGGCCCGGCGAGATGCCCGACGCGCCCTGCGCAAGACCGGCAAGCCGCGCCAGCAGTACGGCCCGCACCTCGGCCCGTGACAGGCAATGCCCGACCCCGACAGCCCGCGCCCGAACGGCCCGCTGCTGGAAGGCAGCAATCTGATCCGCCGCCAGCCGCGTATCGACCGCAGCCCCGAGGCCGGTCGTCAGGCCGTAGACGGCCTCGCCGCGTTCGAGGCTGCGCTCGACCACCGCGCGAGCCCCGCTCAGCCGCTCATGCAACGCGGGAGCCAGCATGATCTGCGCAGCATCATGCGCGACGGCATGGACCTGTTCGATCGAAAGCGGCCCGGCACCGATGACGACGGCGGGGGCCGCTTGCACCAGCTCCATCCGCAGACCGCCCGCCTTAGCGGACAAGACCCTTGGCTTTCAGGAAGGCGGCGGCGACGACGCGCGGCTCCTTCTTGTCGACCTCGACCTGTCGGTTCAGCTCCTGCATCGTCGCATTGTTGAGCGCCGCCCCGACCTTCTCGAGGATCTCGACGACCTTKGCATTGCCGGCAATCTCCTGACGCACGACCGGGGCGAGGAAATAGGGCGGGAACAGCGACTTGTCGTCGTCCAGCGCTACGAACTTCTCCGCCGCGATCTGCCAGTCGGTGGAGAAGCCGTTGGCGATGTCGACCTGCTTCTGGTTCAGCGCCTCGTAGCGCAGCCGGAGCGCAGCGAACTGCTTGAACTCGGCAAACTCGGCGCCATAAACCTCCTTGAGACCCGCGATGCCATCACGGCGGTCGACGAATTCGGTACCGGCGCCGAGCCGGAGCTTGGACGAGACCTTGCCGAGATCTGTCAGGGTCTTGAGGTTGTATTCCTTCGCCGTCTCCGGCCGCACCACGATGGCATAGCCGTTATTGATGCCGGAAGGCTTCAGCCAGGTCAGGTTGAACTCCTTCTCGTAGAAGGCCTTGACCATGCCGCGCACCTTCTCCGGGTCGGTTTCGGTCACGCCCTGGGCCTTCATCACGGCGTTGAGGCCGGTCCCGGTATATTCCGGATAGAGATCGATCGCGCCGCTCTTCAGGGCCTCATGCGCCACCAGCGTGCCACCGAGATTGATCTTGCGCTCGACCTTGAAACCAGCGCCCTCGAGGGCCGCGGCATAGAGCTCGGCAACGATGAACTGCTCGGTGAAATTTTTGGAACCGATCTTGATCGTCTGGGCCGCTGCCGCCGACAGCCCGACCAGGATCATGGCGGCAACAGTACAGACCGTCTTCGCGAAGCGCATGCTGACAAGTTTCATGGCTGCCTCCTGTGATGGCTCAAGGGGTTAGCTAACGAGGGATCGAACAGCGATGCAAGTTTCGGGCTCGTGAAGGAGAAAAGCGCCTTCGCGATTCCAGTCTCGGAGAACGAACGCCCCGGGCAAGCGCTCAACTGAGGGGATTTCGTTCGCCCGCGCGGATGGCGGCGGGCAGGCGATTCTCGATGGGCGACAAAGGGCAGACCCAGGCCTCGGAATAGGCGCAGGACGGGTAATAGGCGAAATTGAAGTCGAGGATCGTACGCCCCTGCGAAGTCGCGCCGAGATCAGCGCTCTTGATCGTGTCGAGCAGGTAGCGGCCGCCGGCAAAGGTCTCCTCGCCATTGCTCGCATCGCCGAAGGGCAGGAAGGTCCCGCCGCCATAGCCCTCGATCCAGTAAAGCGTCAGCTCCCGACCGAGCGCGCCCTCCAATCCGTCGGTCAGCGCGTAGGGCCGGAGCACCATGGCGCCGTCCTTTCCGGCTTCGACCCGAATGGTTTCACGCCCGATCGCGGGCCGGAGCCCGACCTCGAAGCGCAGCGCCGGATCGTAGGAGAAATAGCGGATGCCCCTGAAGCGCTGCCGCCGAGCGGCCGCAAGCGGCGACTGCCGATGCTCGCGAAACAACCGGTCGCGTACGCTTCGCCACTGCGTCCAGCCCGCTTCCGCCGGCATCGCCCGGACCGCTGCGTAGAGATCGGCCACCTGCCGACGCCAATCCTGGAGCGAGGCCATGTTCTCGAGTACCGCGCTCGCAGACAGGCGAGCCCCTGATCTGGTGGATTCCGCTCCGGCAATGATCTGGTTTTTCATGGAGTGCAGCCTTCGGTTCGACTGAACGGGATCGCTTAGGCACGAGAACCGCCGCCGCCGGTCAACGCGTCGGCGACGCAGGCGTTCCCACATCGCCCATTGTGCCGATCCTGCTGTCAGGCCGTGTCAGCGTTCCCGGCGGTGCCAGCAAAAATCGTCGCGTCGAGGCACAAAGCCAAGGCCAATGAAGAACGCCGCCGTCACGAGATCGCGACGACGGCGTTGAACTGGCGGATCGGAAGCCCGAGCTGTCAGGAAAATTGCGTCTTCAGGCCTTCGAAGAGCGCAACCTGCTCGGCAATCAGCGCACGCTTCTCGTCGCGCCGCACGAAGACCTTGAACATCGCTTCGCCGGCAGCATTGAAGAACTGGACCGAGCAGGAGCGGCGGCCATGGAACTGTCGATCGACCAGATAGATCGCCGTGCAGTTGCCTGCCTTGATATGTCCGCCGATCGGGCTGTCGCCATGAATGTTGTAGTAGCCATGGCCGAAGGAGCCGACGGGCAGCGAGCCTTCACATTCCAGCACGATATCGGCGGTGTGGACGATGAAGAGCACCTCGCCCCAGGTCGAGAGCGCCTGCCACAGAGCCTCGAAGCGCTCGGCAGCGATGAAATGGCGCTGGTCGGCCGGCGCTGCCTCGAGCACCGCGAGCGTCGGCACGCCGACCTCGCGGGCGATGGCCTCGATCACGCCATCCGGCTTGGCTGCCAGCGCCTGCCTGACGCGCTCCATCGGGTCTGTCTGTGACGGGTCCTGGACCGCCGCTGCACTCGCCTGCGAGATCGACATGCCGTCCTCCCTCACTCTGCCGCCTGGCGGGGCAAATGCGGATTGGCCTCGCTGAGCACCGTCTCGAAACCTTCGAATTCGGGATGCCCGAGATACATCGGCGTAGCCCTGGGCTGGCCGGCATTGCGGTGTGATTCACGGAACTGGTCGGACTTCGTCCAGGCCGTGAAATCCTCCTTCGAGGCCCAGGTCGTGTGCGAGGAATAGAGGGTATGGTCTTCCTTCTCCGGCCCCTTGAGCAAATGGAAGGCGATGAAGCCGCTCATCTCGTCGAGGCGGGTCTTGCGCGAGGACCAGACCGTCTCAAAAGCGGCCTCCTCTCCCTTGACGACCTTGAAGCGATTCATGGCGATGAACATGGGTGTTTTCCTCAGTTGGCTGGCTGTTGGCTGGCTTGGTTGAACGGGAAGCGGGCAGTGCCTGGCGGCATTGCAGTCCTCATGTGCCGAAGCGCGTCGAGAAGCCGATCTTGCCGACGAAGCCCGGGCTGTTGTCACCGTCGCGGTAGCGGCGATAGCGAACGTCGCCGACATTCTCGAGCGAGAGATAGGCGCGGGCATCCGGCGTGATCTTGTAGTCGGCGTAGAGATCGACCAGCGCATAGGCCTTGCTCGCGAGCACCTGCGATCCAGGCGGCAGGCGCTTCTGATCGTCGACCAGCGTCAGCCGGGCGCCCACCGTCAGCTTCTCCTCGAAGAAGCGCAAACCGCCGTTGAGGACCAGCTTGTCAGGATAGATCGACTCCAGAGGCTGGTTCAGCGTCCTGTTGTCGCCGCGGATGGTCGAGCCGGCAAGGGTCATGAACCAGCGCTTCGCGTCGTAGCCGAGTTCGGCCTCGAAGCCGGTGATGCGCGCCTTGGCAACGTTCTGGTACGAGAAGAAGGCATCGTTGCAGGCGCCCGGGATCGGCGCGCCGCAGGGAGCACCGGGATCGACGAAGATACCGTCGATATAGTTCTTCACGTCGTTCCTGTAGACGGCGAGCTTGCCGCGGAAGCGGTCGCCCTCGCTCAGGATGTCGTCATATTTCAGATTGACGCCGGCCTCGAGCGTCTTGCCCACTTCCGGCTTCAGGTTCGGGTTCGGCCGGAAGATGAAGCTGGCGGGAGCCGGATGCGGCCCGTCTACCAGCGTCTCGGTCACCGACGGCGCCCGATAGCCCTCGGCATAGGTGCCATAGACCTGCAGCCCCTGCAGCGGGGTGACGCCGAGCGTCAGCTTGGGCGAGATGCGGTTGCCATCCGACGAGGTGCGACCGCCGCTGAGCTCATAGGCGTCGTAGCGCAGCGCGCCGATCAGGTCGAAGATCGAATACTTGACGTGGCTCTGCACGAAGCCGCCATAGACGCTGCGCTTGCCGGACGGCGTTGTCTCGTCGCCATTGCTGACCGGATCGCTGGTCCTGACGCGATCCTCGAACCAGTCCGCGCCGTAAGTCAGATTCAGCGCTGCCGCGCCCAGATCGAATTTCGAGGTGTTGTAGATGTCGAACCCCGTGGTCTGGACCTTGAAATAGCGCTTCGCGCCCAGGGCGGCGCCCGTACCCGAGATCTGGGTCTGGTCTGTGTCCGTCGAGGTCGAATACGCACCGATGTTCAGGTTCAGCCACGGGATATCGGGCCGCGAGAAGCTGTAGCGCGCCGTGTAGTTCTGCGTCGTGACCTCGTTGTCGCGACGCGGGGCCGTGGGGGTGCCGACACCGTTGGAGAAATCGTAACGCTGGTACTGGCCACCGAGCTTGAGCTCCTGGCCTTCGCCGGGCGTGATCACGATCTTGCCGAGACCTGAAACCAGGTCCTGCCCGGTATCGGCGATCTTGGTGCCATTGCCGTCGCGATAGGGATTGAGTGAGCGGAACGAAAGCCCGACCAGGCCCGCGACGACGTCATTTGGCCGGAAGGCGCCGATGGCATTGCCGAAGACGCCGGTCTGGCGAGCGAACACACCGGTACCGCCGATCTCGGCCGCTGCGCGCTCGCCGGGCCTGAGGATATCCTTGGGATCGACCGTCTCGAAGGACACGACGCCACCGATCGCGCCTGAACCGTAGATGTTGGCAACCGGGCCGCGCGTCACGTCGATGACGCGTACGAAAGAGGGATCGAGGAAGAAGGCGCCATTGGCATTATGGCCCGATCGCTGGAAATTCTGGCGCGCGCCGTCGACCGTCACCGCGACGCGGCCGAAATCCTGCAGGCCACGAATATTGATCGCGGTCGCGGGGTCGTTCGGGTTTTCCTGTGTCGAGACGCTGGGCATCTGGTTGAGGAGGGTCCCGAGCCTTTGCGGCTGCTGCGAACGGATCTCGTTGCGCGTCATCACAGAGACCGAGGCCAGCGCGTCAATCGCGCGCTCTTCCTGCTTGCTCGCCGTCACGGTGATCTCGTCCAGCGCAATCGGCGTAGCAGCGGAGGCTGGCGCCGGCTGGGATTGAGCATGAGCGCCGAGCGACCATAGCGCGATGGCAGCCACGGAAACGGAAGCGCGCAACAGCGCGGCGTGAGAATTCATACGTCCAGCCCCGAACCTGACCTGAAGATTTTGCAGCGACTGGCTGGCTGGACGCGGGCTGCGTGTGGCTGGCTGGCGCGGGCGGTCGCACCGTCCCGGCGCGCCGCTCTTGACCCTTTGTAGTAAAGCTGAATATCACCGTCAACAACGCTTAAGATTTACCCTTCCTTAGAATAATTAAAAACTGACAACTGCTTTAGATCACCTTTAGACGACGAGATGTCGCGCACTCTTGGCTAGACGAGATCGATTCCGATCCCATCTTCCATTGACGCGCAACCCGTGAAGCGGAGAGACCATCATGCCAAGCCCCCTGGCGCCTTCAAGGACGCTCGGCGCACGGCCCCATCGACGCGAACTGAGCGCCGCGATCGGACTGACGTTTCTGGCCGCCGCCGGCCTCTTTGCCCCGTCCACGCTCCCCAGCCCGGCCCAGGCACAAACTCCGGATCGCATCGTCGCTGTCGGCGGCGTGATCACCGAGGTGCTCTATGCACTCGGCCTGCAGGACCGGATCATCGGTGTCGACACCACCAGCCAGTTCCCCCCCGAGGCCCTGCGCGACAAGGCCAGCGTCGGCTATGTCCGTGCACTTTCGGCCGAAGGTGTGCTCTCCCTCAAGCCTTCGCTGGTTATTGCACTCGAGGGCGCCGGACCTCCCGGAGCGGTATCGCTGCTTAACGAGGCCGGGCTGCGCCTCGCCAGCATTCCGGAAGACAACTCGCCTGATGGCGTCGTCACCAAGATCCAGGCGATTGGCGCCGTCGCAGGTGCGGCCGAACCCGCGGCGCGCCTCGCGCAGCAGACGAAGCTGCGTTTCGACGAACTTCAGACGCTGCGCTCCAGCCTGCCGGCCAAGAAGCGCGTGCTCTTCGTCCTGTCGCTCCAGAACGGCCGCGTGCTGGTCGGCGGCCGCAACAGTTCGGCCGATGCGATCATCCAGATGGCCGGCGGCGTCAACGCCGCGACTGCGGTCGAGGGCTTCAAACCCCTGAACGACGAGGCCATCATCGCGGCCGCCCCCGACGTGATCCTGATGATGCGCAACAGCAGCAGCCATAATGCATCGCCGGAGGAAGTATTCGCCATGCCGACCTTCTCGCAGACCCCGGCCGCGGCGAAGATGGCGCTGGTCAGGATGGATGGCCTCTACCTGCTCGGCTTCGGGCCGCGCACACCGGCGGCAGCCCGCGACCTGATGGCAGCGCTCTACCCCGAGGCCGCGATCCCGCCGCTCAAGACCGCCGCTGCACCATGACGCTGGCCGTCCGTCCAGCCGACACGATGGCCACGGCCGCGCTCGCCAGCTTCGCAGCCGGACAACGGCGGCAGGCCGTTCTGGTCATCGTCGGCCTTGTTCTGCTCTGCGGCCTGTTGATGATCGTGGCCGTCGGGCAAGGTGCGTTCTCGATTCCGCCTGGCCGGGTCGCCGAGATCCTCTGGGCCAGGCTGACAGGCGAGACCGCCCTGCTGGAAGGGCGCGACGCGCTCGTCGTCCTCAATATCCGCCTCCCGCGCGTGCTGCTCGGCGCCCTCGTTGGCGCCGCACTCGCGATTTCCGGAGCCCTGATGCAAGGGCTCTTCCGCAATCCGCTCGCGGATCCCGGCCTCGTCGGCGTCTCCGCCGGCTCCGGCCTGGCAGCGGCTGCGACCATCGTGCTCGGTGACCGCCTTCTCGCCGGCCTGACGATGAAGCTGCCTTTTGCAGCCCTCCCGTTCGGCGCTTTCTGCGGCGGCCTGATTTCGACCCTGACCCTCTATCTCATTGCGACCCGCCAGGGTCGGACCTCGGTCGCGACCATGCTGCTCGCCGGTGTCGCGCTCGGCGCGCTTGCCGGCGCGCTGACCGGCGTCCTCGCCTTCATTTCCGACGACCGACAGCTGCGCGACCTGACCTTCTGGTCGCTCGGCAGCCTTGGCGGCGCGAGTTGGACCAAGCTCGTGGTCATCGCGCCCATCGTCCTGCCGCTGCTGCTGGCGGTGCCCCTCCTGGCCCGCGGGCTGAACGCTTTGATGCTCGGAGAGGCCGAAGCCTACCATCTCGGCATCCCGATCCAGCGCATCAAGGMGCTGGCGATCCTGCTCGTGGCCCTGGCCGTCGGCGCCAGCGTCGCCTCGGCCGGCGTGATCGGCTTCGTCGGCATCGTCGTGCCGCATCTGATCCGCCTCGCCATCGGCCCCGATCACCGGCTGTTGCTGCCGCTCTCGGCGCTCGGCGGAGCAACGCTTCTCGTCGCCGCAGATATCGTCGCGCGCCTGATCGTCGCCCCGGCCGAATTGCCGATCGGCATCGTCACTGCAGCACTCGGCGCGCCCTTCTTCCTGTGGCTCCTGCTGCGTCGCGCGGATGGTCTCGATGTCTGAGCCGATCAACAACGAGCCGATCCTCTCAGGCCGGTCCCTGAGCTTCATGGCCAGCGGGCGCGCGCTGGTCAGCGAGGCTTCGCTCGATCTCAAACCGGGCAAGACCACGATCCTGATCGGCCCCAACGGCGCCGGCAAATCGACCCTGCTCAAGCTGGTCACCGGCGAACTGAAGCCTGCCAATGGCGAGGTCCTGCTCGACGGCGAGCGCCTCTCCGCGATCCCGTCCTGGCGCCTGGCCTGCCAGCGGGCCGTGATGGCGCAGCACACGCGGCTCGCCTTTCCCTTCAGCGTCTATGAGGTCGCACGCCTCGGCGTGGACGGTGTCGGGCGCGCCTTGTCGCGTCAGCGCCGCGAAGCCCTCGTCGGCGAATGCCTGGCCTCGGCCGGCGTCGCCGAGCTCGCCGCGCGGCGTTATCAGACCTTGTCCGGTGGCGAGCAGCAGCGCGTGCAGTTCGCCCGCGTGCTCTGCCAACTCGAGGCCGGTCGCAGCGTCGCTGCGCGGCAGACCCTCTTCCTCGACGAGCCGATCGCCAGCCTCGACCTCTGCCATCAGCTCGCCCTGCTCGATATGGCACGCGCGATTGCGGCCCGCGGCGTGGCCGTGCTGATCGTGCTCCACGATATCAATCTCGCCGTGACCTATGCCGACCACCTCGTCGTGATGGACCGCGGCCGCATCGTCGCCCAGGGGGCGCCGGCAGCAACGCTGGATGACGCCTTGCTGCGCAATGTCTTCAAGGTCGACCTCAGCTTCAGCCGCGCGCCCGCCGCCGGCCTGCCCTTCCTCCTGCCCCAGCAGCACCGCCCCAACGCAGCCGCTTGATCCCCCGGAGCGGTTATTTTAAGCTTGAAATAATTGCTCCGAACCGGGGTCCGCGATCATGTCCGCTTCACCGCGCAGATTGTCCTACGGACGTTATCTTCAGGTCGACGATCTGCTGGCCTGCCAGACCCTGGAGAGCGTGAAGGCCGGCACGCCGGCCCATGACGAGATGCTCTTCATCATCGTCCATCAGGCCTATGAGCTCTGGTTCAAGCAAATCCTGCATGAGCTCGACCGCATCCAGCTCGACTTCTCGGCGAGCCCGGTCGCCGACGAGAATCTTGGCCGCATCGTCGCGGGCCTCGGCCGCATTCATGAGATCCTGAAGCTTCTGGTGGGCCAGCTCGACGTCCTGGAGACGATGACGCCCGCCGGCTTCCTCGAATTCCGCGACCTGTTGACCCCGGCCTCGGGTTTCCAGTCCGTGCAGTTCCGGCTGATCGAGAGCCGTCTCGGTCTCGCCGATACGCTCCGTCTCCGGATCGACGATCAGAGCATGCGCGAACGCCTCGCGCCCGAGGATCGTGCCAAACTCGACGCCGAGCATAGACCGTCCCTGCTATCTCAGCTTGACGCCTGGCTCGCGCGCACGCCCTTCGTCGCACTTGGCGACTACAGTTTCCGTGAAAGCTATCGTGCCGCCGTGACCGCGGCGCTACAGCGCGATGCGCGCAGCGTCGGCACCGATCCGTCCCTGCCGGAAGCGCAGCGCCAGGCCGATGCCGCCGCGATCGAAACGGCGCTCGCCCGCTTCCAGGCCCTGTTCGAGCCGGACGCCGCCGGCACAACCTGGCACATGTCGGCGCGCGCGATCGAAGCAGCCCTATTCATCGCGCTCTATCGCGACATGCCCGTGCTGCAGCTGCCCTTCCGGCTCCTGCAAAACCTGATGGACATCGACGAAAGCCTGACGCTCTGGCGCCTGCGCCATGCGCTCATGGTCGAGCGCATGATCGGCGTCCGGCCCGGCACCGGCGGCTCCTCGGGCTCGGGTTATTTGCGCGCCACGGCCGAGAAGCACCGCATCTTCATCGACCTCTTCCATCTCTCCAGTTATCTGCTCGCCGCCCGGGACCTGCCGGCCCTGCCCGAGGGGGTACGCCGGCGCATGGGCTTCAGCTACGGGGCGGCCTGATGCACGGCGACTGGACAGCTCATTTCAGCCGTTTCCGCAACGCGGCACCGGAGCGGATCAACCTCGCGGCGCATAGCCATCACGACTGGCCCGATGTCAGTTTCGCGGCGCAGGAACAGGCCTGGACCGACGCCGCCCGCCTCGCAGGCCATAAATGGAGCCTCGTCTTCGGCGAGCTGATTCCGGCGGTTCAGGCCGGCATCGCCCGCGAGCTCCGGCTTCCCGATCCGTCGAGCATCGCCTTTGCGCCGAACACCCACGAATTCCTGCGTCGCCTCCTCTCCTGCCTGCCAGCCGACCGCACCCCTCGCATACTGACGACGAGCGCCGAATTCCACACGRCTCGGCGGCAGCTCGCCCGACTGGCCGAAGAGCGACTGATCCAGCTCGACGAGATCGCCGCAGAGCCCTTCGCAACATTTCACGAGCGCCTCCGGACGGCGATCATCGCCGGTGGCCACGACCTGATCTATGTCAGCCAGGTCCTGTTCAATTCGGGAGCGACCTCAGGCGATCTCGCAGCGCTTGCCGGCGCAGTACCGTCCGAGGAAACCCTGGTCGCGATCGATGGCTATCACGGCTACCTCGCCCTGCCGACCGACCTTTCGGCGATTGCGGACCGCGTCTTCTACATCGCCGGAGGCTATAAATACGCGATGGCCGGCGAGGGCTGCTGCTTCGTGCACTGCCCGCCAGGTTATGGCCCGCGCCCGCGCGACACCGGCTGGTTTGCAGCCTTCGGCGCGCTCGCGGCTCCCCCCGGCAGCAGTGTCGGCTACTCCGCCGACGGCGGTCGCTTCCTCGGCGCCACCTTCGATCCCAGCGGGCTCTATCGCATGCGAGCCGTGCTGGCATGGCTGCAGGCCAACAGTCTCGCTGCGCATCACGTCCACGAGCACGCCATCTCCCTGATGCGGCAGTTCCTCTCCGGCCTCGATACGCTGACAATTCCCGGGCTATCCCCGGCCCAACTGATCACGCCCGTTGGCAATCCTGCGGCACATGGCAATTTCCTCGCCTTCCGCACCGCGGGAGCCGGAGCGCTGGAGGCGACACTGGCGAAGCACGGCATCGCCACGGATCATCGCGGCGACGTGTTGCGGTTCGGCTTTGGACTGGCGCTGTCGGACGGAGATGTGGCCGAGGCTCTCGATCGGATGAAGGCCCTGAACGCCTGATCGAAATCATCGGAATGATCGATTTTACGCCGGATTCATCGTGAATCCAGGCTTCACCATATCGCTCAACCGCCGGTTCACGGTCGCAGCGCCACATCTCCCGCAGAACCCGAAGCGGGAGATGAACCGTGACCAGACGCCTCGCCCCCATCGACCTGCTGCTTGCAGGCGCGATGTCCCTGCTGGCCCTTGCCTTCGCCGGCCGCCCCGCGCTCGCTCGCGAACTCGTCCAGTTCCAGGACCAGCGCTACTACCCAGGCACGATCGTGATCCGCACCGGCCAGCGCAGCCTCTATTTCGTCACGGCGCCTGGTGAGGCGATCCGCTACCAGATCGCCGTCGGCAAAGCCGGCAAGCAATGGCGCGGCGTCAAATATGTCGAGGAACTCGCAGTCGAGCCAGCCTGGAGTCCTCCGGCCGAGGTCAAGCGCGCCCAGCCGAACCTGCCCAACGTCATCGCCGGCGGCTCGCCCCGCAACCCGATGGGGGCCCGTGTCATCGGCCTCGGGCCGGGTGGTGAATACGCCATCCACGGCACCAACGCGCCGGGCACGATCGGAACAGCGGCCTCCTTTGGCTGCTTCCGGATGCACAACCCCGACGTGATCGATCTCTATGCCCGCGTCCGCATGGGCACGCCCGTGGTGGTCCTGCCTTAGATCATCTCTAGTGATTGCATCGGCTGTCCGCGAAAGCCGCAATCCACTTTTCGGACTGAGGCTTCAGAGGGCAACCGGCGACAATAATGGCCTTCCGGAAAAGAAGGCCGCGAGGTTGCCGATGAGCAAATCCTGCTGGGCATGCTGCGCCGATTCCGCGTTGGCGCCGATATGGGGCGTCAGCACCGCATTCTCGCAGGCCCGCAACCGCTCGGAGACATGCGGCTCGTTCTCGTAGACATCGAGCGCCGCACCCGCGATCACGCCCGCCTCGAGCGCGTCGCATAGCGCAGACTCATCCACGGCGATGCCGCGCGAGATATTGACGAGATGCGCTTGCGGACCGAGCGCCTTCAGTACCTCCGCGTTGATCGCGTAGCGGTTCTCGGCACTGGCACGCACCGAAACGACCAGCAGGTCCGCCCAGTGAGCCAGCCCGAGCAGGCTGTCGTGATAGAGATAGGGCAGGTCTGCGCGCGGCGACCGATTATGGTAGCCGATCGTCATGTCGAAGGCCGCAGCGCGACTGRCAATGCGGGCACCAATGGCGCCAAGTCCGTAAATGCCCAGCTTGCGACCAGCCAGTCCAGGCACATGCGCCATCCGCGCGACCGCATTGCCTTGCCATCGTCCGGCGCGCAGGAACCGGTCTCCGCTATTGATCTGCCGCGCGCTGGCCAGGAGCAGGCCCATGGCAAATTCCGCGACGCTTGTCGCGTTGCTGTCGGCGGCATTGCTCAGCAGGATGCCGCGCTCCTTGGCGCGCACCCGGTCGACCCCCTCGAAACCCGTGCCGTAGCACGCGATCAACCGCAGCTTCGGCAGGGCATCGATCAACGCCGCATCCGTCTTGTGGCTGCCGATGGTCAGGAGAGCCTGAACCTCCTCGGCCCCTGCCGGCAACGCATCCGGAGCTGAGCGCGCCATCGGGCCAAGCAATGTGTAGCTTTCGTTCAGACGCGCGACGAGCCGATCAGGCAGGCGCGGCGCCATGAGGATGGTCGGCTTCATCAGGAATCAAGCTCCATGGCGGTGTTGCATCGCAACATCGAACGGCAGCTTGCTCAACCCGTTTCGGAGCGGGGACCGCCATCTCGCCGACGCAATGCAACCGCTCTGAACGCCTCGCCGAAAAAGGCCAACATCGCCTAGCGTAACCTCTCGCCTGCGACAAAGAAGCGCGTTAACGTTTGCTTGCACGACTTCAATCGCGCTCGGGCCTGAAGCACCGAGCCCAACAGGGGCTATCGATGGATCATCTCGCCGACGTCAAGAAATACGCCAGGAAGGCCGTCAACGAAGCTGCCTTTGCCGGTATGTCCAAATCTTACGCGCTCGTCATGGGCAAGCCCGACACCCGCTTCGTCGCCTGCACGGATCCGGCCGAACTGGAGCGCGTCCGCGAGAACTTCCTGAAGAAGAAACTCGGTCTCAAGAGCGCCGATCTCGATGCATCCATCAAGGCAACCTGCGAGCATATGAAGGACGACAAGACCAAGTCGCGCCTGACCTTCTACTACCTGCTGGCCGAGCACTACGGGAAGCTGGATCTCTTCGTGAAGAAGTAAGACGCGCCCTGCGCGCATGCCCGGGCTGGCCCCGGGCATCCTGGATCACAAATCTATTCCAGGACGAGATGGTCGGCTCCAGGCCGACCATATTGCCTATCCGCTTCTCGCCACGCTCAGCGATAGAGGTCCGCGCGCGTCAGCGGCAGACCCGATGGTCCCTTGCGCCGCTTCGAGACCAGCGTCTGGTTGATCAGCGCGCCACCGCGCTCGAAGGCGAGCGAACAGCCCGCGAGATAGAGCAGCCACATCCGCGTCCGCTCGGGACCGATCTCCGCCTCGGCCTCGGCCTTGCGTGCATTCAGCCGCTCGAACCATAGCCGCGTCGTGCGCTGGTAATGCTCGCGCCACCCCTCGACATCATGCACCTCGAAGCCATGGCGCTCGAGATTGGCGATCGACATGCCGAGATGGTCGAGTTCACCGCCCGGGAAGATATAGCGCACCAACGCCCGGTACTCGGCCGGCATCTTGTTGAAGGCGCGCTCGGTCTTCTTGGCTCGCCGCGAGATCGTATGGTGCAAATAGAGACCGCGCGGCTTGAGCAGCCGGTTCACCGCCTGGAAATAGGCCGGGTGATTGCGGATGCCGACATGCTCGAACATGCCGATCGAGGAGATCTTGTCGAAGACCCCCTCCATCTCCGTGAAATCCTTGAGATGCAGCGTGACCTTGTCCTGAAGACCGAGTCGCTCGACCTTCTCGCGAGCCAGCGCGAGCTGCTCCTCGGCAAGCGTCACGCCATGTGCCTCGACACCATAATGCTGCGCGGCATGGCAGATCAGCGCGCCCCAGCCGCAGCCGATATCGAGCAGCTTCTCGCCGGGCTGCAGGCGTAGCTTGCGGCAGATCATGTCGAGCTTGTCGCGCTGCGCCCGCTCGAGATCGGTATGATCCTCGGTAAAATAGGCGCAGGTGTAGACCATCTCCTCATCGAGGAAGAGCCGGTAGAACGCGTTCGAAACGTCGTAATGATAGGCGATATTGGCCTTGTTGGTGGCGGGAGCGCCATCGCGGGTGGCCTTGTCGCCCTGCAGGTGCTCGACGGCCTGCGGCGCAGCGCCGGGCGCGAGCAGGAAGCGCCTCACGACATCGAACACCGCCGATTTCGGGATACCGCGCGCCAGCCGCGCGACCTTTCCCTCCGGGCGCGCCGCCGCGAGATCGAAGATCGTTCCGTTCACGATCGCGATCCGGTCGGTGACATGCAGATGCAGCAGCGTGTCGAGCTTCGGCTTGCGGAGCAGCGCTGCAACGGCGCCGGAGTCGCGGATCGCGATCGCAAGGCCGTCCTCAGGCCACTCGGAGGGGATGCGGCTCCCGTCCCATAATGCGAAGCCGAGCTTCAATCCAAGTTTCTGGTGTGCCTCGGTCAGAAGTCGCCGCAAGGCGGCGAGGCGTTTGGTGTCGCGATCCATGCGTGGCCGATCCATCCCCGTCCCGACCTGTTTGACGGCAGGCGTGGGGCTTGGCAACCACCCGTCAGAAATCGCTCGCGATTCCCTTCACTTCCCAGTCGTCGTAGCGCACCGGATCGAGACCACCGCGGCCGTTGAGCTCCTTGTCACGCTTTGCCGCCGCCGCCTTGGCGTCGATCTCGGCGCGTCGCGCCTGTGCTTCGGCCAATGCGCGCTGCGCCGCCGGCGAAAGGCTCCTGGCCCGATCGGTCTCGCTCGTCAGGACTGCGGCTTGATCCTTGGCCGAGGCTTGATCCTTGGCCGAAGTTTGATCCTTGGCAATGTCGTTCGGCATTGGCACAGCGCTCTCTTGCGGGATCGGCATGGTCTTCACCACATAAGGCGCAAATCCGCATTCGGGGAGAGCGAATTCATCATCCCGGACTGCGACCGACAAAGGGGACCAAGATGAACTACGTCCGCACCGGCATCCTGATGGCCGGCCTCACCGCGCTCTTCGCCGTGGTCGGCTATCTGCTCGGCGGCGCGGGCGGCATGCTGATCGCGCTCGGGATCGCCGCCGCGACCAATCTCTACAGCTACTGGAATTCGGATCGGCTCGCGCTCGCCTCCCACAATGCCCATGAGGTCGACGAGCGCAGCGCGCCCGAACTCTATGGCATGGTGCGCGACCTTGCCGCGCGCGCCAACATGCCGATGCCGAGGGTCTACCTGATCGACGAGGAGCAGCCCAACGCCTTCGCCACCGGGCGGAACCCGCAGAACGCAGCCGTCGCCGCGACCACGGGCATCCTGCGCACGCTGAGCTACGATGAGCTCGCCGGCGTGATGGCACACGAGCTTGCCCACATCAAAAATCACGACACCCTGACGATGACCATCACCGCGACCATGGCGGGCGCAATCTCCTCGCTCACCACCTTTGGCATGTTCTTCGGCTCGCGCGAGAACCGGCCGGGATTGCTGGTGCAGATCCTGATTTCGGTGCTCGCGCCGATGGCCGCGATGGTGATCCAGATGGCGATCTCGCGTTCCCGCGAGTACGAGGCGGACCGGCTCGGCGGCGAAATCTGCGGCAATCCGGTCGCGCTCGCGGACGCGCTTGCCAAGATCGCCGGGGGCGTCGCGCATATTCCGAACGAGACGGCGGAGGCCAAGCCTGCTACGGCCCACATGTTCATCATCAATCCCCTGAGCGGACGCGGCATGGATTCTCTGTTTTCGACCCACCCCGACACCGGCAATCGAATCGCCGCCTTGATGGAACAGGCGCGCGCCATGGGTATCGGCCGGGGTCGCAATGCCGGCGGCTTCACCAGCCAGGCCGCACAGAGCCCGTGGAACGGCTCCCACAAGCCCGGCCCGTGGGGCTGAGATGACTGAACAGGACAATTCGCGCGGCAAACCGGCACCGGCTCCCGCCCGGCCAGCCGATGATGCCCCGGGTCTGCCGGCGCGCCGCCTTGCAGCGAACCTGATCGACGAGGTGCTCCGGGCCGGCACCGCGCTCGACGAAACCTATGAACGCATGAGCCCGGCCTTCGGGCTCGACGCCGCCGACGCAGCACTGGCGCGCGCCATCGCCATCACCGCCTTCCGCCGGCTCGGCACGATCCAGCACGCCATCAATGCGCGGCTCGAACGCGGCAGCCCGAAGAATTCGGGCCCGTTCGAGCCGATTCTGGTCGCCGGCGCGGCCCAGATCCTGTTCCTCGACGTGCCGGATCATGCCGCCGTCGATCTCGCGATCCGCCATCTCCACGAGGATGCGCGTTCGGCCCGCTATGTCGCGCTGGGCAATGCGTTGCTGCGCCGGCTTGCCCGCGAGCGCGACGCGATCCTGAACGGAAGCGCCGCCCCCTTTGCCGACACCCCGCCCTGGCTCGCCGAAAGCTGGCGCAGCGCCTATGGCGATGAAACGGCCGCCGCCATCGCAGCAAGCCACGCCGACGAGCCGCCGCTCGATCTGAGCGTGAAGGGTGACGCCGAAGGCTGGGCCGAGAAACTCGGCGGCATCGTGCTGCCGACCGGATCGGTGCGTCTGCGCGAACRCTCGCCGGTGCCGAGCCTGCCTGGCTTTGCGGAAGGCGAATGGTGGGTGCAGGACGCCGCCGCCGCACTGCCGGCGCTGCTGCTGGCGCCCAAGCCGGGCGAACGCATCGCCGATCTCTGCGCCGCGCCGGGCGGAAAGACGGCACAGCTCGCGGCAGCCGGCGCCGCCGTGACCGCAGTCGATCGTTCGGCGCCGCGCTTGCGCCGCCTGCGCGCCAATCTGGAACGGCTCGGGCTCACGGCYGAGATCCTGGCGACCGACGCCGCAAACTGGCAGGCCGAGCCGTTCGACGCGGTTCTGCTCGACGCCCCCTGCAGCGCCACGGGCACGATCCGCCGCCATCCCGATGTCGCCTGGACGAAGACACCCGAGGATCGCGACAAGCTCGCCGCACTCCAGGCCCGGCTGCTCGACGCGGCGGCGCGCCTGACGCGGCCCGGCGGCCGCCTGGTCTACTGCACCTGTTCGCTTGAACCGGAAGAGGGCGAGAACCAGATCGACGCCTTCCTCGCCGCGAACCCGGATTTTGCGCGCGTGCCGATCAAGCCCGAGGATATCGGCGGCCTCCCTGAGGCGATCAACGCCGCCGGCGACCTTCGTACCTTGCCGCATCAGCTTCGCGGCGAAAGCCCGCGGCTCTCAGGATGGACAGGATTTTACGCAAGCCGTCTGATCAGGCTATGACGAAACCGGGATTCGCAGGGCGCGACCACGTCCTCCGGGACGATTCGCATCGGGACGGGGTGAGCGGGGGCATTGAACGGCTGGACTGAGCGTAGGGGGCTTGCCCAGGCGGCGATCGGTCGRGCTGCGCGGCGTACGCGTGGCCAGTTCGTCGGCGCCGCGCGGAAGCTCTGGCCTTTCGGCCATGTCCAGGCCACCCGTCTGCTCTTTGCTCCGCATGATTTGCGCACCGCCGATCCGACTACGGCCGGCGATATCTATTCCGGGTATTATGCTTTCGCCGGACGCACGCTGAGAACCCATGGCGAATCGCCCTTCGACTGCCAGCCGCCGAGCGAGGGCTGGTCCGAGGCCCTGTACGGCTTCTCCTGGCTTCGGCACATGCGCGCCGCCGATACCGCGATCGCCCGCGCCAATGCGCGCGCGCTGGTCGACGAGTTCATCGACAGGCGGCACGACCGCAGCGAGATCGCAAGGCAGCCGGCTGTCGCCGCGCGTCGACTGATCTCCTTCCTGTCGCATTCGCCGCTCCTTCTCGAGGGCGCAGATCACGCTTTCTACGAGCGCTTCATCCGCCATGTCGGGCGGCTGACGGAGCGGCTGACGCTGACGCTGTCCGGCGCGGTCGATGGCGCAGCGCGGCTGCAATGCCTGATCGCAGTGACCTTCGCCGCGATCAGCCTCGACGGCCAGGAGCGCCGGCTGAGGCGCGCCGAGGCCGCCCTGTCCGACGAGCTCGACGTCCAGATCCTGCCCGATGGCGGCCATMTCAGCCGCAATCCGCGGCTGATCATCGAGTTGCTGCTCGATCTCCTGCCCCTGCGCGAGACATTCGTCGCGCGCGGGCTCGAACCTCCGCGCAGTGTCCTCATGGCGATCGAGCGGATGATGCCGCATCTGCGGCTGTTCCGGCATGGCGACGGCTCGCTCGCCCTCTTCAACGGCATGGGCATTACCCCGCCCGATCTGATGGCTACGCTCGCGGCCTATGACGACGCCCGCGCGCGGCCGATCGAGCATGCCGCCTATTCCGGCTATGATCGGCTCGGCGCCGGCCGCAGCACCGTGGTGGTCGATGCCGGCGCGGCGCCGCGAGGGGCCAACTCGGTCGAGGCCCATGCAGGTTGCCTGTCCTTCGAGTTCTCAAGCGGCAGCCAGCGCATCATCGTCAATTGCGGCGCCAGCCGTTTCGGACCGCCCGAGCTCCGGCTGGCCGCGCGTAGCACCGCAGCCCATTCCACGGTGATCCTGGCGGAGCGCTCCAGCGCCTCCTTCGGCCTCGTACTCGGTGAACACCGCATCATCGCCGGCCCCTCCGACGTGCGCGTCGCGCGGCAGGACAGCGAGGCAGGCCATGAATGGGTCGCGAGCCATGATGGCTACCATCGCAATCTCGGCGCCCTGCACACCCGCCGCCTGCTGCTCAGCAATGACGGCACGACGCTGACAGGCGAAGACGAGATCGCCCTGCCCAAGGGAACCGAAACCCTGCCGGCCGTGGCACGCTTCCACCTGCACCCCGGTATCCGAACGAGCCTGATCCGCGAGGGCGAAGGCGCCCTGCTCGCGCTGCCATCCGGCGAAGTCTGGGAGTTCGAAGCCTCCGGCCTTGCCGTCACGATCGAGGAAAGCATCTTCCTCGCCGCAGCCGACGGCAAACGGAGAACCGAGCAGTTGACGATCAGCTTCGACGCTGCCGTGACGCCGCAAGTCACCTGGCGCTTGACCCGCGTCGGCACGGCACCGCGGGCAACGCGGTCGCATGAACGGGGCGGACCCGAGGCACAACCGCCGCTTTGACGGCGGGACGCCGCTCCGGACACCGCCCTTTGCATCCAGGGCCCGGCATGATACGGCCCCGCCAAGCCGCCTTCATTGCACTGCACACCGGATTGTCCCGATGCCGACTGAGCTTCGCCGCGTCGAACGCGCCCTTCTTTCCGTCTCCGACAAGACGGGGCTGATCGAATTCGCGCGCGCCCTTCACCGTCTTGGCATCGCGCTGGTTTCGACCGGCGGCACCGCCAAGGCGATCGCCGAGGCCGGCCTGCCCGTCACCGATGTCTCCGATCTCACCGGTTTCCCGGAAATGATGGACGGTCGCGTCAAGACGCTGCACCCCAAGGTGCATGGCGGCCTTCTCGCCATCCGCTCGCATCCCGAGCATCAGGCCTCGATGCTCGGCCACGGCATCGCGCCGATCGACCTGCTCGTCGTCAATCTCTATCCGTTCGAAGCAACCGTCGCCGCCGGCCGCGCCTATGACGACTGCATCGAGAACATCGATATCGGCGGCCCCGCGATGATCCGYGCCGCCGCCAAGAACCACAACGACGTTGCCGTCGTGGTGGACGCGTCGGACTATGCCGCCGTCCTTGGGGAACTCGAGAGCCAGAAGGGCGCGACCACGCTGACGCTGCGCCGCAAGCTCGCCCAGAAGGCCTATGCCCGCACCGCCGCCTATGACGCCGCGATCTCGAACTGGTTCGCCAACGAGCTGGCGGAGACATCCCCGGCCTACCGCGCCCTCGGTGGCGGCCTCGCCGAGACGCTGCGCTACGGCGAGAACCCGCATCAATGGGCCGCGTTCTACCGCACCCCCGAGCAGCGCCCCGGTGTCGCGACTGCCCGCCAGGTCCAGGGCAAGCAGCTCTCCTACAACAACATCAACGACACTGACGCCGCCTTCGAATGCGTCGCCGAGTTCGATCCTGCAGTCTCGGCCGCCTGCGTCATCGTCAAGCACGCCAATCCCTGCGGCGTCGCCAGCGGCAGCTCGCTGCTCGAGGCCTATGAGAAGGCGCTGGCCTGCGACCCGGTCTCGGCCTTCGGCGGCATCGTCGCGCTCAACCGCAGGCTTGATGCCGAGGCGGCACGGAAGATCGTCGAGGTCTTCACCGAAGTGATCATCGCGCCCGAAGCCGATGACGAGGCGATCGCGATGATCGCCGCCAAGAAGAACCTGCGGCTGCTGCTGACCGGCGGCCTGCCCGATCCGCGCGGCGGCGGGCTGTCGCTGCGCACCGTTTCCGGCGGCTTTCTCGCACAGGCTCGGGACAACGCCGTCGTCGACGACATGGAACTGCGGGTCGTGACCAAGCGCGCGCCGAGCGAGGCCGAGCTCGCCGATCTTCGCTTCGCCTTCCGCGTCGCCAAGCACGTCAAGTCGAACGCCATCGTCTACGTGAAGGGTCAGGCGACTGTCGGCATCGGCGCGGGCCAGATGAGCCGCGTCGATTCCTCGCGCATCGCGGCCTGGAAGGCGAGCGAGGCTGCGAAGGCTGCTGGCGTTGCCGAGAGCCTCGCCAAGGGCTCGGTCGTGGCCTCCGACGCCTTCTTCCCCTTCGCCGACGGCCTGCTTGCCGCGGCCGAGGCCGGTGCCACGGCGGTGATCCAGCCCGGCGGCTCGATGCGCGACGACGAAGTGATCAAGGCGGCCGACGAGGCCGGCCTCGCCATGGTCTTCACCGGCCATCGCCACTTCCGCCACTGAGGCGCGGACGCCGCAAGGGCCGCTCTCGACCACGGGCGCGGCCTGGTCCTATTCTGCCGGCGTCGCGAGCGAGGCCGGCATGACGCAGACCCATCAGCGGCGCACGCCCTTGCGGACGCGCGTTGCACACGAACACGCCAAGGTCAGCTTCGTCGAGCTGTTCTTCGATCTCGTCTTCGTCTTCGCGATCACGCAGATCTCGCACACATTGCTGGAGCATTTCACGCTGCTTGGGCTCGCCCAGGCCACGCTGCTGCTCGGCGCGGTCTGGTGGGCCTGGGTCTGCACGAGCTGGGTGACCAACTGGCTCGACCCCGACTCGACGCCGGTCCGTCTGATGCTGTTCGTGCTGATGTTCATCGGCCTGGCGCTCACGACCTCGCTGCCGGGCGCATTCGAGGATCGCGGCCTGATCTTCGCCTGCGCCTATGTCGCGATGCAGCTTGGACGCAGCGTCTTCACGCTGATCAGCCTACGGGGCCGCAGCCCCGCCAACTACCGGAACTTCCAACGCATATGCCTCTGGTTCGCGCTGTCCGGCGTGTTCTGGATCATCGGCGGATTAGCCGATGGCGGTCTCCGCTTCGGGTTCTGGGCGCTCGCACTTGCGCTTGAATATGGCGCGCCCTGGATCGGCTTCAGGGTGCCTGGTCTCGGCCGCTCCAGCACCGCCGAATGGGATATCGAAGGCGCGCATCTTGCCGAACGATGCGCGCTCTTCATCATCATCGCGCTCGGTGAATCCGTACTGGTGACGGGCGCCACCGCATCGAAGCTGGCAGCAACGCTGCCCAATTCGCTTGCCTTCGCCAATGCCTTTCTCAGCTYCGTCGCGATGTGGTGGTTGTATTTTCATGTCGGCGCCGAGCGCGGCAGCCAGCGCATCTCCATGGCGGAAGATCCGGGCTCGCTGGCTCGCAGCGCCTACACCTTCATCCCTCTGCCTCTCGTCGCCGGAATCATCCTGGTCGCCGTCGGCGACGAGTTCGTGCTCGCGCACCCGACCGGCCACACCGAGCTCAAGGTGGCGATCGCCGTCATCGCGGGGCCGATCTTCTACGTGATCGGAAATCTGCTCTTCAAGAAGGCCACGGCAGGATGGTATCCGCTGTCCCACCTCGTCGGGCTTGGACTGCTGGTCCTCTGGGCTCCGACGGGCGCGATCCTGCCGCCGCTCGCGCTGAGCTTCGGTGCAACGCTCATCCTGGTCCTGGTCGCGGCCTGGGAAACGCTCTCGCTTCGGCCGAAGGAGGCCTGACGCATGCATACGATGAAGATGCTCTCGGCCGGCTTTGCGCTGCTCGGCCTGCTGCTGTTCCTGGCGCCGCGGTTGAACCGCAGCAGCGCGCACCCCATCGCCTATGCGGTCAAACTGTTCATTCCGCTCTGGCTCGCGGTTTCGCTGATCAATCTCGTCGTTGGCGTGACCCGCGCCGGCTACACGGTTCTCGAGGAGGCTCCGATCCTGCTCATCGTCTTCGGCATCCCGATGGCGATCGCGCTGCTGCTACGCTGGTTCTTTGGAAAGGCCTCGGCATGAGTCTCGAATCGGTTCGCTCGTTCTTCGCGGAGCACGCGCCGGACATCGCCATCATCGAGACTGCAGAGAGCAGTGCGACGGTCTCGCTAGCCGCGGCGGCTCATGGCGTCGAGCCGGCGCAGATCGCCAAGACGCTCTCGCTCCGGATCGGCGAGCGGGTCGTGCTGGTCGTCGCGCGCGGCGATGCGCGGCTGGACAACCGCAAGGCCAAGGCGGCCTTTGGCGGCAAGCCGCGCATGCTCGATGCCGGCGAGGTCACCGAGATCACCGGCCATCCGGTCGGAGGCGTCTGCCCCTTCGGGCTTGCCTCCCCGCTGCCGGTCTATTGCGACATCACGCTGAAGGCCTTCGACGAAGTCGTGCCGGCTGCCGGATCCACCCAGAGCGCACTCCGCATCAGCCCGCAACGCATGGTCGAGCTGACCAAGGCCGAATGGGTCGATGTCTGCCAGGAACCGGCCTGACGGGCCTCAGCCCTTGCCGCCGACGCGCTCGATCAAGGCCATTGCAGCAGCCGGGTTGCGGATCTTGTCGCCGCTGATGACATATAAAAAGACATCGCGGCCGCCCTGCACTCCTGCGGGCGTCGCGACTGTGTCGAGATCCTTCGGCACCTCGCCTTCCGCCCAGCGACGGGCACGCTCGGCCCAGGCGTCCAGGTCTGTGGCCGAATAGCCGTTTGGTTCGGCCTCCTGCGTGCCCATGATGCGGCTATAGACGAAAGGCGCCGTCGGATCGGCAATCTGCGTGTATTTGGAATCCGCTGCAGTGACGACCGCTACGCCGTATTCGCGCAGCAGCGCGACGAAGTCCGGCGAGCGAAAACTGTCATGGCGAACCTCGACGGCGTGGCGGAGCGCGCGGCCTTCGACGGATTTCGGCAGCAGTTTCAGGAAAGCCTCGAAATCCACCGGGTCGAAGGCCTTGGTCGCCATGAACTGCCAGTTGATCGGGCCGAGCTTCTCCCTGAGCTCCAGCACGCCGCCCGTGATGAATTTCTCGATCGAGGGGCCAGCTTCCGCAAGCACGCGGCGGTTGGTGATATAGCGTGAACCCTTCAACGAGAAGACGAAGCCGTCCGGCGTCTCCTCGCGCCATTTGGCGAAGCTTTCGGGCTTCTGCGAGCCGTAATAGGTTCCGTTGATCTCGATCGAAGTCAGCTTGCTGCTGGCATATTCGAGCTCACGCTTCTGGGAGAGACCGTCAGGGTAAAAGCTGCCGCGCCAAGGCTCGAAAACCCAGCCTCCGATGCCGATCCTGATGGCGCCCTTTGCTGCTGCGGACATGACGGCTCCTCGTTCAAGCTGGCTGGCGGCATTCTTGTCGCAAACGGGCATTGAGACCACCCGCTTTCGGAGAGCCGTCCCAACCCGTCTCGTCATATCGTGGCCAAACGGCTTGTCAGCGCCTGTCAGCAGGCGTTCGACGACCCGGCCTCAGCCGTCGCGCAACCGCTTGTGCAGACCAGCGGCGTCCAGGCCGCCCAGATCCAGCAACGGCAGGAGATCGTTCTCCGCCCTGAAATCCCGCGCGCAGACCGCATTGAACAGCGCGATGCCGGCCTGATGCAACGGCACTGCCACGCCCGTGACGGCACCGAGCAGTTCGAGCGGCACGAGCCCGAAGGGCACGTCCTCGGTGATGAAGCGGGTATCGAGCGTCTTCGGCCCCATCAGCTCCGGGCGCATGGCATAGACCGCGGCAGCCATCTCGCCGACAGGGCCAGGCGTGACGCCGAAGGACAGGGCATAGTGATCCTGCACACTGCGCACCGCGAGTCCGAAGGCCGCCGCAAGCGCGAGCCGCTCCGCGTCCATCGCATCGATGATGCGGCCGACGCCGCGCGTCGTGCTCCCGTAATTCGGCCAATCCTCGCCCTGTTCCGCGCGGGTCAGATTGCACAGCATGCTCGCCAT
This sequence comes from Allobosea sp. 01N443, assembly GCF_056399325.1. Lineage (NCBI taxonomy): Bacteria > Pseudomonadati > Pseudomonadota > Alphaproteobacteria > Hyphomicrobiales > Alloboseaceae > Allobosea > Allobosea sp. 01N443. Next base: position 20,714 of record NZ_JBFTRC010000007.1, on the reverse strand, counting down.
ATGGCCGGGCGGATTGAGGTTGCTCAGCATGATGGCGAGCAGGTCTTCACGGGGCTCGAACCGATCGCCGAACAATGCCTGGCAGATCGAGTGCCCCTCCGCTGCGAAGCGTCGCGGCACGGTCGCGACGTCGAGCCGGGCACGGATGCCGGAGATGTTGACGCTGCGCGGCCCCGTCTTGCGCGCGGTCAGCGCGGTCGTCGCCCAGGCGGCAATCGGCAGCGTGATCCCGCGCTTCGCCAACAGGTCATGCATATAGAGTGCGGCAAAGGAGCTATGCGCGCTGATGACCACGCTCTGGCCGTGATGCAGATGCTCCGAAAGCGTTTCCAGCACGGTTCGGAAGCCATTGGCCGGCACCGCCACGATGACGGTTTCGGCGCCCGCCACGGCGTCCGCACAGCTCTGCGCGACCGCGATGGGCAAGGATGCGACGATCTTCCCGGTTACCGTCAGTTCCGCGCGCCCGGCGAAATCCGCCAGCTCCGCTCCGCTCGGCGACCACAGCACCGGCTGATGCCCCTGTTGCGTCAGATAGGCGGCATAGCCTCGGCCGATACCGCCGGAGCCGATGATGGCGACACGCATGTTCGATGGACTCTTGCTGCGTGGACGGCTCAGTCGCGAACCGGTTCGCCGAGCGTATGCATCAGCCGGTTGGCCCAGCCGAAGATCGAGGCGGAAAGGATCAGGTCGAGGATTTCAAGCTTCGACAGTCCAAGATCGCGCAACGCGGCAATATCCGCCGGTGTCGCCTCGGACGGCGTCTTCGAGAGCCTGACCGCGAAATCGAAGATCGCCTGCTGGTGTTCCTCCAGCTCGGCATCGACGCCATCGGCGAAGATTGCTTCGATCACGTCTGTCCGCTTCGTCAACTGGTTGAAGCGCGAGGCATGCACTGCCGCGCAATAGACGCAGCGATTGACGATCGAGGCGCCGACTGCCCCAAGCTCCCGTTCGGCCGAGGACAGTCCGCCCTTGCCATACATGATCGCGTTGAAGAGCGGCGAGCGCACCTTCAGGGATTCGGGATCATGCGCGAGCGTGAGGACATAGGCCGAAACCTTCTTGTTCGACGGCGTGATCTGCAGCGCATCGAGCTGCTCCGGCGTCGCGTCCTCGAGCGCGACCGGCGTGACATAGGGCGACCAGCGCGGCACCTCGGCCGTGAACTCATGGACCGGAACGCTCACAGGACCTCCTCCAGCAGCCGCAGGCCGGCAATCACGCGGACCTGATAATTGACGAAGGCAGCAAGCTCGGCGAGCCGGACGATGTCGGGCTCCGCGATGCCTGCCGCCTTGAGCGCCTCGATATCCGCCCGCGTCGCGTCCTTGACCGTCTTCGTCAGGATGTCGACATGACGCGTGACCGCGATGAGCCGCGCATCCGCGCCGTGTTGCTCAAGGGCCGCGCCCGAAGCGATCGCCGCCAACGCGGAGGTCTCTCCGGCTTGGCCGAGCAGTTCCCGGTAGTGAGCGGCCAGCCCGGAATCCCCGTTCCATCGGGCCATCCTGACCGCCAGCGCCGCACGTTCGGCATGGCTCAGACCGCCCGGCTCGCGCGGCAGCAGGACCGCGTCATGGCTGGCCTGGCTCATCTCCATGATCCCGGAGCGCTCTGATACGGCGTCCGCAAGTTGGGAGCCCGCCTTCAGCCCCGCCAGGCTCTCGATCAGATTCGTCCCGCTCAATCCCATCTCCCCTCGCCGTGACGAGCGATGTTTAGGATCGGCGAAGGCGAAGGTCCACCCGTCGATCTATGCRGGTCCGGTTGCCGGCTATATGACAGATTCATGATCCGACGCGCGGCACGTCTCTGCCTTGCCTTTGCGGCTTTCGCCTGGCTTGCCGCCGGCCCGGCAGAAGCTCGCCGCGTCCAGATCATCACCTCGTTCCCGCCCGCCTTCTTCGAGCCCTTCCGGACGGCCTTTCGCAATCGGCACCCGGACATCGCGGTCGAGGTCGTGCAGCGCAAGACCACCGCAGCCGTTGCGGATATCCGGACGCAGCAGCGTCAGGAGGCCGATCTGTTCTGGGCCTCGGCGCCCGACGCCTTCGAGTTGCTGAAACGGAGCAGGCTGCTGGCACCGCTGCAGGCCCGGGCGACCGGCGCCCCCGAGACCATCGCGGGCTACCCCGTCAACGATCCGGATGGGCACTATCTCGGCTTTGCCGTCTCGGGCTACGGGCTGGTCTACAACCCGTCCTATCTTGCGGCGCGTGGGCTCCCGGTACCGCGCAACTGGGCCGACCTTGCCGCCCCCGCCTATGCCGGCCATATCGGCCTGACCTCGCCGGCCCGCTCCGGCACGACGCACCTGATGGTCGAAGCCCTGCTGCAATCGCTCGGCTGGGAACGTGGCTGGGCGCTCTGGTCCGAGATCGGGGGCAATCTCGCCACCATCACGGCGCGCAGTTTCGGGGTGACGGCCGGTGTGGCGCGCGGCCGCTTCGGCATCGGTATCTCGATCGATTTCCTGGCAGAAACCGCCGGCGCGGAGGGCGAGACCAGCCGCTTCCTGCTGCCGGAGGAGACGCTCTTCGCACCAGCCAGCATCGCACGACTGGCAACGTCACCCAATCCGAAGGAAGCCGAGCTCTTCATCGACTTCGTGCTCTCGCCCGAGGGCCAGAAACTGCTGCGCGAGCCGCGGATCGGCCGGCTTGCGGTCTCACCGGCTGCCTATGGTGCCGACGAGGCGCCGCCGCATCTTTCGGACCTGTCGGGGCTCTTCAACCGGACACGCTTCGATGCCGGGCTGTCGGCCGGCCGCTACGAATTGGTCAACATCATCTTCGACGAGTGGATCACCTTCCGCCGCGCGGAGCATGCCCGGCTCTGGCGCAGCCTCCAGGGGCTGGAGGCCGCGCTTCTCGCCTATCCCGACGGGAAGGCTGCCCGCCTCCTAACCGAAGCGCGCAGAGCGCTGGTGCGGCCGCCCATCTCCGCCTCGGAACTCGGCCAGCCCGAACGCTTTCGCGATCTTGTGCGTGTGCCTCGGGGCCTGGCCGTTCCCGAGGCGCAGGCGCGTATCGAAGCCGAGATCCGCAGCGCAATCGCAGCCCAGGCCGCGGACGCCGCCGTCAGGTTGCGACAGGCTGCCGAGCGGCTCGCCGCCGCAGGGTGGACCAACTCGGATGACGGGCTGGCCGGAGGGCTGCCATGAGGCGCCTCTGGCAAGGCCGGCGCTTCGGCATCGGCGAACGCCTGATCGCCGCCTTTCTCGGCGTCGGTCTGTTCGCCGTCGGCGCCGGCATCGTCGGCGTCATCTCCTATGAGCGCCTGAGCACGGAACTGGCAGCCATCGCCCGCGATCATCTGCCGGGCCTGGCCTCGTCGGCGAGGCTCGCCGAAGCCAGCGCGCGCGTCATCGCCAGCATGCCCGAGCTTGCCAATGCCGAGCGGCGCGACGCCTATGAACGCAGCCGACGACTTGTCGGAGAACGGCTGGACGAGCTCGATCGGGTCCTGGCCGAGCGGGCCGAGGGAGGGTTCGCTTCGCCCGCCCTCGCCGCGGTTGCGACGGAAATCCGCAGCAATCTCAAAGCCATCGATGCGGTCTCGGGGCGGCGCTTCCCGCTTGGCGAGCGCAATCGCGCCATCGGTGAGGAACTGCGCTGGCTCCAGGCCGATCTCCTCGACGAAATCGAGCCGCTCACCGACGATGCCCGCTTCAATATCGAGACGGCGCTCGGCCAGGCCGGAACCGATGCACCAAGCGCGGCCAAGCCGAATGCCATTCGCGAGGAGACCCGCAAGAGCGCGGCGTTGATGACGCTGAATGCCCAGGCGAACCTGATCGTCGGACTTTACGGGCGGCTCGGCGTGGTCCGCACCCGCGAGGATATGGAGCAGACGGGCCACGTYATCGGCGAGGCGGTCGACCAGCTCGAAATCGAGGCCAGGGCACTGAATGGCTGGCCCGATACCATTACCGTCAGGCAGATTGCCCAACGGCTGATCGGACTTGCCGATGCCGGCACCGGATTACCCGCCATCAAGCGTGCCGAGCTGGCGGCCCAGGCCGACGCGCAACGCCTGATCACGGAAAGCCGGCGGCTGGTCAGCGAGCTCGGCACCCTGGTCTCCCAGGAGGTCCAGAGAACGGAAGCAACCGCGAAGGCCGCTGCCGAGCGTTCGGCCACAGCGATCAGGCTCGGCCGCAACCTGCTCCTGGCGATCGCCGCCGCCTCGCTGATCGGAGCCCTTCTCATCGGCTGGTTCTATGTCCGCCGGCATCTCGTCGCGCGGCTGCGCGTGCTCACCGAAGCCGCGACCAGCATCGCCAGCGGGCAGTCCTCGGCTGTTCTGCCCCACGCCGGCAATGACGAGCTCGGCGACCTCGCCCGGGCGCTTGCGGTCTTCCGGCAGACCCGCGACGACCTGATCCAGGCGGCCAAGCTGGCCGCGCTCGGCCAGATGGCCGCCGGCCTCAGCCACGAACTCAACCAGCCGCTGGCGGCGATTCGCTCCCATGCCCATAACGGCGTGCTGCTGCTGGAGCGCGAGCGTCCAGACGAGGCCCGCCACGCCATCATGCGCATCCAGGCGCTGACGACGCGCGCCGCCGAGCTGATTGCTCACCTCAGGCGCTTCGCCCGCAAGCCGGGCGTGACGCTTTCTCCCGTCGAGGTCGGCGGTGTGGTCGAGACGGCGCTGTCGCTCTTCGGTCCGCGTCTCGATGCCGGGCAGGTGACGCTGAAGCAGGACATGCCAGGCGAAAGGCTCTATGTCCGCGCCGAGGAAATCCGGCTGGAACAGGTCCTGGTCAACCTCATCGCCAATGCCCTCGATGCCATCGCCGGCCGGCCGGACCCGACGCTCGCGATCGGCGCGGCCCAACGCGGCAAGGCCGTCGAGATCTGGGTCGAGGATAACGGGCCCGGCATCGACCGCGCGCATCTGGAGCGAATCTTCGACCCGTTCTTCACGACCAAGCCGGTCGGCTCGGGGCTCGGCCTCGGCCTCTCGCTCTCCTACAACATCATCAAGGACCTTGGCGGCACGCTCGCCGTCGCCAGCTCCGGTCCCGCCGGCACACGCTTTCTGACTATGCTCGAAGCCCTGCCGAATCGCGCAATGGCTGCCATGGAAATTGACGCATGAATGCGCCGAGGATTGTTCTCGTCGACGACGATGCCGAGGTTCTCGAGGCCTGCCGGCTGACCTTGGAGCTCGAAGGCTTCGAGGTCGCGGCAAAGCGCTCGGCCGACGCCGCCCTGCCCCTGCTGACGCGCGACAGCCCCGTCGTTCTGGTGAGCGATGTCCGGATGCCCGGCCGCGACGGCTTTGGCCTGCTGGCGGCGGTCAGGGCGATCGACCCGGAAATTCCGGTCGTGCTCGTCACCGGCCATGCCGACGTCCCCATGGCGGTGAAGGCGATCCGCGACGGCGCCTGGGATTTCGTCGAGAAGCCGGCCGATCCCGTGCTCCTCACCGAGACCGTCCGCCGGGCGAGCGATTACCGCCGGCTGATCATCGAGAACCGGCTGCTGCGTGCCGGAGCCACCCCCGACGACCCGTGGGTCGCGCGGCTTGTCGGCGCCTCGCCGGCGATCGTCCGTTTGCGGCAGCGGCTGACCCTCATGGCCGATGCCGATGCCGACGTGCTGCTCTTCGGCGAAACGGGGACCGGCAAGGAGGTCGCGGCCCGCGCGCTGCACGATCTCGGCAAGCGCCGCAGCGGCCGCTTCGTCGCGGTGAACTGCGGCGCCATCCCCGAAACCATGATCGAGAGCGAGCTTTTCGGCCATGAGGCCGGCGCCTTCACCGGCGCGCGCGAGCGGCGCATCGGCAAGATCGAGCATGCCAGCGGCGGCACGCTCTTTCTCGACGAGATCGAGTCGATGCCGATGGCCGCGCAGGTCCGGCTGCTGCGCGCGCTCCAGGAGCGACGCATCGAACGCCTCGGCTCCAACCGCGAGATCGCGGTCGATATCCGCATCGTCGCGGCAACCAAGGCGGACCTTGCTGCATTGGCCAAGGCCGGCGGATTTAGAGAGGACCTCGTCTATCGCCTCAATGTCGTGACGCTTCGCCTGCCGCCCCTGCGCGATCGGCGCGAGGACATTCCATTGCTGTTCCAGCACTTCCTCGGGCTCGCCGCCGCTCGCGTCGGCCGMTCCGCCCCGCTGCTCGGCCGCGATCTGCTGCAGCGCCYGTCACGGCAGGACTGGCCCGGCAATGTCCGCGAATTGCGCAACGCCGCCGAACGCAGCCTGCTGGGGATGGACGAGGATTTCGATGATCACGAGACCGTCGCCGGACCATCGAGCGCCGAACTGACGCTGGAAGAACAGATCGCGCTCGCCGAAGCCGAGGTGATCGGCGCGGCGTTGAAACGCCATGGCGGCCGGATCGGCGTCACGGCAGCCGCCCTCGGCATCACCCGCAAGACCCTTTACCTCAAGATGCGCCGCTACGGATTGAGTGGCGCGGCAGCGCTTCCCGACTGACGTCGCGATGTTACCGTCCTGACCCATCCCGCCGACGCGACGGTTACCGCAACGACCCGCAGAGACCGCGAACTGCGCGCGCAAACCGGGATTTCCTCAACATAATCAATACGACGCCCGGTTGGCATCGTCGTTGCTGACAGATGAGCATCGGCCTCGACGCCGGGTGAGCAAAAACTGTCTTGGAGGAAATCATGGTCAATCGCAGGGTCGCACTCGCGGCCGCCCTCGGCCTGTCGCTCAGCACGTCATTCGCAACCATCGCCCTCGCCCAGGCTCCGGCCGGCAAGGTCACCGTCGTCACCTCCTTCTCCAAGGACGTGACCGACCCGATCAAAAAGGCCTTCGAGAAGGCGGTTCCGGGCGTCACGCTCGAGGTTCAGAACCGCAACACCAATGCCGGTGTGAAATATGTCGAGGAGACAAAGGCCAACAACCAGGTCGATCTCTTCTGGGCATCGGCTCCTGACGCCTTCGAAGTGCTCAAGGGCAAGAAGCTGCTGACGCCCTACAAGCCCAAGGCGGCCGGCATCCCCGAGAAGATCGGCTCCTATCCGATCAATGATCCGCAGGGCTTCTATTTCGGCTTCGCGGCATCGGGCTACGGCATCATGTGGAATGATCGCTACGCCAAGGCCAACAAGCTGCCGGAGCCGAAGGACTGGCAGGATCTCGCCAAGCCGGCCTTCTACGACCATGTCTCGATCGCCTCGCCGGCCCGCTCCGGCACGACGCACCTGACCGTCGAGACCATCCTTCAGGGCGAAGGCTGGGAGAAGGGCTGGCGCACGCTCAAGGAGATGTCGGGCAATTTCCGCTCGATCACGGAACGTTCGTTCGGAGTGCCGGAGGCGGTGAACTCCGGGCAGGTCGGCGTCGGCATCGTCATCGACTTCTTCGCCTTCTCGGCGCAGGCGTCCGGCTTCCCGGTCAAGTTCGTCTACCCGACCGTGACCACCGTCGTGCCTGCCAATGTCGGCATCATCGCGAACCCACCGAACAAGGCGGCGGCCGAGGCCTTCGTCGAGTTCCTGCTCTCGCCGGCCGGCCAGGAGGTCCTGCTCGACCCCGGCATCCGCCGCCTGCCGGTCAATCCGGCCGTCTATGCCAAGGCCGGCGCCGACTATCCCAACCCCTTCACCGATCCGCGCTTCCAGAAGATGATCGGCTTCGACGTCGACAAATCCGAAGCCCGGACCGCTGTCGTCGACACTCTGTTCGACCAGCTGATCTCCTTCCAGCTCGATGCGCTGAAGGGCGTCACCAAGACGCTGCACGAGGTCGACGCCGCGCTGGCGAAGAAGCCCAACGCCCAGGCCAAGGCTGCAGCCGATGAGGCACGCAACCTGATCGCAGCCATGCCGGTCTCGGAAGCGCAGGCTGCAAGCGCGGAACTCCGCGGCGCCTTTACCGGCGGCAAGGAGAAGGGCGCCAGACAGGCGGAGCTCGAGAGCCAGTGGGCCAATGCCGCCCGCGAGAATTACGCCAAGGCCAAGACCAAGGCCGAGGAAGCCCTCAAGCTCGCGCGCTGAGCCGTCGCCGCTGCCGTCATCCCTGCCGTAGCGACGTGAAGAGCCGGGATCCATGCCGGCCTCCCATTGGGGGCTCGGGCATGGATCGCGGATCTCCGCGCGGCCGTCTGGCATGATGGCGCGGGCTTTATCGATCGAGCCTCTTTCGGGAACTCCCCATGACCGCCGTCCCCGCGCTCTCGCGCCCCAAACGCATGTCGGCGACGCCTGGCCAGATCGCGCTCGCGCTGGCCATTGCAGCCTTCCTGCTGTTCTTCCTCGTGCTGCCGGTGGCAACGGTGATCTATGTCGCCTTCACCGAGAAGGGTACGAACAGCTTCACGCTGATCAATTTCTACGACTTCTTCCGCACCGAGCTGTTCATCCGGTCGTTCTGGAACTCGGTCTATGTCTCGGCCATGTCGGTGGTCTGGGCGTCGGTCTTCGCACTGCCGCTGGCCTATCTGACGACGCGTTTCGTCTTCCGCGGCGCTGCGGTCGTCCAGACGCTGGGTTTCCTGCCCCTGATCATGCCGCCCTTCGTCGGCGCCGTGGCGATGCAGCTCTTCTTCGGCCGCAACGGCTCGATCAACCTGCTGCTGGATGATTGGTTCGGCTTCAAGATCGGCTTCATGGAAGGGCTGAACGGCGTCATTTTCGTCCAGTCGGTCCACTACTTCCCGTTCATCCTGATCAATCTCTCGGCGGCGTTGCGCAATATCGACCGGGCCATGGAAGAGGCCGCGCAGAATCTCGGCTCCTCCGGCTTCCGCCTCTTCCGCCGCATCGTCTTCCCGCTTGCCATGCCGGGCTATCTCGCCGGCGCCTCGCTGGTCTTCGTCAAGGTCTTCGACGATCTGGCGACCCCCCTCCTGCTCAACGTCAAGGACATGCTGGCGCCGCAGGCCTATCTGCGGGTGACCTCGATCGGGATTGCCGACCCGATGGGCTATGTCATCTCGGTCGTCCTGATCATCGCCTCGGTCGTCGCCATGTGGCTGTCGGCGCTGGCGCTGAAGGGCCGCGACTACGCCACGACCCAGCGCGGCGGCGGCGGCCTCGCCAAACGTGTGATGTCACCGACTGAGGCCATCTTCGGCTATGGCGTCGTCATCCTGATCCTGGCGCTGGTGCTCGCGCCGCATCTGGGACTGCTGCTGCTCTCCTTTGCGACGATCTGGTCCTATTCGCCGCTGCCGGACGCCTTCACCGTCGCTCATTACGCCCGCGTCTTCGGCGAGAGCTCCGTCTACATCAAGAACACGCTGATCTATGCCAGCATCGCAGGCGGGATCGACATCGTGCTCGGTGTGGCGATCGCCTATCTCGTGCTGCGGACGAAGCTGGTCGGCCGCGAATGGCTGGACTGGACGGCGTCGGCGGCACTGGCGATCCCGGGTGTGGTGCTCGGCATCGGCTACCTCCGGACCTTCTACGGCATCACCTTGCCGGACGGCACGCCGCTCGCCTCGCTCTGGATCACCATCGTGCTGGCGCTCGCGATCCGGCGCCTGCCCTATGCGCTGCGCGCCTGCCACGCGGCGCTGCAGCAGATCTCGGTCTCACTTGAGGAGGCGGCGGAGAATCTCGGCGCCACCAAATCCCGGACAGTGCGGCGCGTCGTCGTCCCGCTGATGGCAGGCGGCATTCTCGCCGGCTTCGTCACCAGCTTCTCGACCGCGGCGGTCGAGCTCTCGGCCACGCTGATGCTGGTGCAGTCCAACTCCGACGCGCCACTGGCCTATGGGCTCTATGTCTTTATGCAGTCCGCCGCCGGACGTGGGCCTGGTGCGGCGCTTGGCGTCGTCGCGGTCATCCTCGTCGCGGCCTGCACCTTCCTCTCCCATCTCATCATCGAACGCAGCCAGAAGGCCAAGGGAATGGGCCACTGATCATGAACGCCATCGCACCGCTCGCTACCAAAGCCGTCGCCGTCGATATCGAGGGCATCAATCTCTCCTACGGCACCAATCATGTGCTGAAGAACGTCAACCTCGCGATCCGGCCCGGTGAATTCTTCGCCTTTCTCGGGCCATCGGGCTGCGGCAAAACCACGCTGCTCCGCCTTATCGCCGGCTTCAACCAGGCCGATACCGGCCAGGTCCGGATCGGCGGCCAGGACATTTCCACCCTGCCGCCCTGGAAGCGCGATGTCGGCATGGTCTTCCAGTCCTATGCACTCTGGCCGCATATGACAGTCCGCAAGAACGTCGCCTTCGGTCTTGAGGAGCGCGGCGTCGCCCGCGCCGAGATCGAGCGGCGCGTCGGGGTCGCGCTCGACCTGGTCGGGCTCGGCCATCTCGGCGACAGGCGCCCATCCCAGCTCTCCGGCGGCCAGCAGCAGCGCGTCGCGGTCGCGCGCACCGTCGCGGTCGAACCGAAGGTCCTGCTGCTCGATGAGCCGCTCTCCAATCTCGACGCCAAGCTGCGCGTGCAGGTGCGGCGCGAGCTGCGCGACCTGCAGCAGCGCCTCGGCCTGACGACGATCTTCGTCACCCACGACCAGGAGGAGGCCAACACGATCTGCGACCGCATCGCGGTGATGAACGAGGGCATCGTCCAGCAGGTCGGCACCCCGATGGACCTTTACGAGCGCCCGGCCAATCTCTTCGTCGCGAATTTCCTTGGTACCGCCAATATCCTCGAGGGCAAGGTTGTCGGCAGCGGCACCGAACGCGCCTTCGAGGTCAAGGGCGGCGCGAAGCTCCCGATCCCGGGTGATGTAGCGGTCCCGACCGGCGCCAAGCTGGTCTTTCGTCCCCAGCATGCGACTCTCGGCGCCGCAGGCGCCACGCATGCTGGGCAAGTCGCGTTGCCGGGCAGGATCGCGCATCGCGAGTTCCTGGGATCGAGCATGCGCTACGGCGTCACGATCGGCGAAACCGAAGTCTCGGTCGACCTGCCCTTCCAGTCGGGCGGCGACCTGCATGAGGTCGCGGCACCCGTCAGCCTGTCGCTGTCGCCGAGAACCGCGCTCTGGCTGGAGCGCTAAAGCATCGGCCCGGAAAGTGAATTGAGGTTTTCGGGGAAAGCCGATGCAAGCACGGAAGCCTGGATCATCGGACCGGATACGGTATCCCGTCAGATGATCCAGCCCTGGCGAGAATCACGACCAATGCGCGGCGCCGGGCAAGGCCATGACGAATATCCAGTTGCCAGAACGGTGTCGCGCCGCTCAGAGTTGATGCATCCCGTGATGCCGTGACGGCTATTTGCTTGCGCGGCATCGCTCGCCGACCTTGCGCAAGAGATCTTCGCCATGAGCCCGCCTGCCGCCGCCCGCATCGACATCGAGCGCTTCTGGACGACAATAGAACGGTCGGGCGAGATCGGTCCGGGCCGGCCGGGCGGTCTCTCCAGGCTTGCCTTGTCGGATGCCGACAAGCAGGTCCGCGACGAGTTCGTCGGCTGGTGCCGGGAGGCCGGCCTCACCGTCCGCATCGACGGAATCGGCAATATCTTCGCCCGGCGTCAGGGCCGCGACGACACGCTGCCTCCCGTCGTGATGGGAAGCCATCTCGACACGCAGGTGAATGGCGGCCGCTTCGACGGCATCGCCGGCGTGCTCGGCGCGCTCGAAGTCTGCCGCACGCTCGATGCGCTCGGCCATCGCACGCGCCGCCCGCTGGAGATCGTGAACTGGACCAATGAGGAGGGCGGCCGCTTCTCCCCGCCCATGGTCGGCTCGGGCTGCTTCACYGGCACCTACACACTGGACTGGGCCCGCGGTCGCACCGACGATGACGGAATCAGTCTCGGCCAGGAGCTGCAGCGCATCGGTTATCTCGGCGAGATGGAGGCAAGCCCGCACGCCTTCGACGCCTATTTCGAGTTCCATATCGAACAGGGCCCGATTCTCGACCGCGAGGGCATGCAGGTCGGCGTCGTTACCGGCGGCTACCCGAGTTGCGGCATGCTCGTCGAATTCCGAGGCGAGACCGCCCATACCGGTCCCTGGCCGATGGAGCGGCGCAGGAACGCCCTGGTGGCCGGCGCGCGCCTTCTCACTGCGGTCGACGATATCGGCTGGGAGAACGCCGGCACGGGCGGCAAGGCGACAGGTTCGCGGCTCGTCGCCTGGCCGAACAAGCCCGGCATCCTGTCGGACTGGGCGCAGGCGGTTTGCGACGTCCGCCATCCCGACGCGGAGACGACCCTGGTCATGGCCGAGCGCGTGCGCCGCGCCATTGGCGAAGCCGCAGCACGCGGCGGCTGCACGGCCGAAATCCTCGACACCTGGAACTGGGGCGGACGGATTTTCTCGGGCGAACTGATCGAGGGCATCCGCTCTGTCTCGCTCGGGCTCGGCTACCGGACGCAGGATATCCTGAGCCAGGCCGGGCACGACGCCTATTTCGTCGCCCGCCATGCTCCGACGGCGATGATCTTCGCGCCGTGCAAAAACGGCATCACCCATAACAACCTGGAACTCTGCACGCGCGAGGATCTGGAGCCCGGACTGAATGTCCTGTTCCGCTCCGTGGTCGCGCGCGCCGATCGATAGGGGCTCCGTCGCCCCGCGCGATGCCGATGTCTAGGACGGGTGGCTGAAGCGAGCGACCCGCGCATCCTTCATCAGGTTGCAAAAGTCAGGTCCACTGACGCGCACCAGCGTCCTGTGGTCGCCCCCCTCGAAATAGACGTCCCTGGCGTCATGAAGGCTTTCATCGAGGATCACCGGTACGTCATAGGCCGATCCGATCGGCGGAACCGCGCCCAGGTCGCAATCGACGAACAGCGAACTCACCTCATCCTCCGAGGCGAGGCCGAGCCGCTGGTGTATCACATCCTGCAAAGTGGAGAGCTCGATCCGGTGCGTGCTGGGAACGACGGCCAGGACATAGCCGCTCTCATGGTGAACCACCACGGATTTGGCCAGCCTGCTGCCCGGGACATGCGCGGCTTGCGCCGACTGGCTGCTGGTCGCCGTACGGTGATGCGCGACGGTGTCATAGGCGATGCCTTCGCCGTCGATATAGGCTTGGAGTTTCTTTGCGATTGTCATCGGAGGCGCCCCTTTGTTGTCTGGCGACGCGTCAGGACGACATCCTCCTCTCCTCCTCCGCGAAGTCAACGGCGAATGGGCTGCCAGGGCCGGGGCACAGGCTCCGCCCGTGCGAGCCGGCGAGCCTTTGACACGCGGTTGTGGATCCGGGTTCCGGGCCTCGGCTAACCGATCGTCCCGGAACCGCTCGATTGTCTGCCCGCCAGCGGCCTCAGCTCAGGCTTGAGCGCTTCATGAAGGCGCCGCCCTTCATGATCAGCGGCATATGCCGGCCCTGGCGGGTCAGCAACGCCAGGTCCTTCAGCGGGTCGCCGTCGACGACGACCAGGTCGGCATGGGCGCCCGGCGCGACCGTACCGATCTTGCCTTCGAGCCCGAGCAGCTTCGCCGCGACATGGGTGGCCGCACCGATCACCTCATGCGCCGGCAGGGCGCGGCCGCGAATGACGAACTCCTCGGACTGATGACGATGCATCTCGCCGAGAAGATCGCTGCCATAGGCCATGGGCAGGCCCGCCTTCCTCATGATGGCGAGCGAATCCATGCCGGCGACACGGACATTCTCGACCTTGGCGATGGAATCCGGCGGGAAACCGAGCTTGCCGCCTTCGCTGGCGAGCTTGTCATAGGTCACCAGGGTCGGCACGGCGACGGCGCCCTTCGCGGCGGCGAGCTTGGCTGTATCCGCCTGGATCAGGTTGCAATGTTCGAGCGAGTGGACGCCAGCCTCGACGCAGCGGCGGATCGCCTCGTCCGTATAGACATGGGCCGAGACATAAGTGCCGGCCATCCGGGCTTCCTCGACGATCGCCTCGAGCTCGCTCACGGAATAGCCGAGGAAATGGATCGGATCGGTCGGAGAGGCACAGCCGCCATTGGCCATGATCTTGATGAAATCGGCTCCGCCCTTGAGCTCCTCGCGAGCCGCCCGGCGCACTTGGTCGATGCCGTCGCAAATGCGGCCGAGAGCGCCGAGCCGATGACGGGTCGTCACCGCCTCGCGATCGTCATAGCGGCCGCGGAAATCGGCATGGCCGCCGGTCTGGCTCAGCGCCTTGCCGGAAATGACGAGGCGCGGTGTGGGGAAATGCCCCTCCTCGGTCGCAACCTTCAGCCCGAAATCGGCGCCGCCGACATCACGCACCGTGGTGAAGCCGCGCAGCAGCATCTCGCGCATGATCACGAGGGAGCGCACCGTCACGAGGGAGTCCGGCAGCGCCGCATTGCGCCCGAGATCGGCGACGCCGGCGATGACATGCACATGCGCGTCGATCAGCCCGGGCATCAAGGTCCGGCCCGCCAGATCGATCACCTTCGCCTTGCCGGCGGACACGGTCTTGCCGACCTCGCGGATCGTCCCGCCCTCGACCAGGACTGAAACCGGTGCACCGCGCTCCGGCGCGGTGCCGTCGACGATGCGGGCATTGGTGAAGAGGGTGGAAGCCACGGCAATTCTCCAGTCGGATGGGAGCTGTCAGACAGCGCGCGCTGCTGCGCGGGCAGCCAGGAATGCGGGAACCAGCAGAGGCGCCAGCCGCTCAACCAGCGGCACATGCTCCTCGCGATAGAAGCCTTCCGGCGCGAGCAGGTTGATCGTGCCAACGACCTTGCCGTCATAGAGCGCCGGGACATTGATGACCGAGCCGAGGCCCATGCTCTCGATCAGCACGTGATCGAAGAAGGCCCAGCGGATTCCGGCCTTGTCGCGCCCGAGATAGGGCTTGCGCCCCTTCAGCACATGGTCGCCCCAGGGCGTCGGCCCCATCGTCTTGCGGCCCGAGACCGGATATTCGGCCGGGCGGTTCGAATAGATCCGCGCGACCTCCTCGCCATCGACGTAGAGCAGGGTGAAGAGCTCATGCCCGACGAGCTGCTTGGTCACAGCCTCGAAGGCCTTGAACAGCGTGTCCGGCTGGCCGGGCTCTGCAAGCAGGCGCGACAGGGCGGCAAGATCATCGGACATCGTGAACTCCGGGATTCAGGCTTTGAAAGGAACGGGTTTGGGTGCACGTGGAATGCGTTCGGGCAGGAGCCCCTGCGGCCGCAGGTGCAGGACGAGGATCAGCGCGAGCCCGACCAGGATCTCGCGCAGTGCCGCGACCTGGACAGGCTGCAGACCTGGCACCCATTCGGTGGCGAAGCGCGTCGCCTCGAGGAAGATCACGACGAGATAAGCGCCCACGACCGCGCCGCTCGGGCGACCGACACCGCCGGCAGTCACCGCCAGGAAGATGTAGATCGTGATCAGCGGCTGGAAATGGTCAGGCGACACATAGGACTGGAAATGCGCATAGAGCGCGCCGGCCAATGCCGCGATGGCAGCTGAGAGCGCGAAGGCCTGGAGCTTGAAACGCAGCACCGTCTTTCCGGCGAAGGCCGCAAGCTGCTGATCCTCGCGGATCGCCTTCATCGCCCGGCCATAGGGCGAGCCGTCGAGCCGACGCAGCAGCAGCCAGACGCCGGCCACGATCAGCGTGACCAGACCGAGATAGAACAGGTTGAAGCCCATGAGGCCGAGCTCGGCCTTCAGAGGCGCCTTGATCCCGGAAATGCCGTCGGATCCCTTGGTGAGCCAGCGCTCGTTCAATGCAACGAGCCGGATCACCTCGGCAAAGCCGAGCGTGACGATGGCGAGATAGTCGTCGCGCAGGCGCAAGGTCGCGAATGTGACGACAAGCCCGACCACCGCGCCGACCGCGAGCGCCGCGGTCCAGCCGAAGAGCACCGGCGCCCCTGCCCCAGTCGCCAGCGCAGAAGCATAGGCTCCGACCGCAAAGAACCCGGCAAGGCCGAGATTGACCAGTCCGACGCCGCCCCAGATCAGGTTCAGGCTGAGCGCGAGCAGCGCGTAGATACCACAGAGCGTCAGGGTGAAGATGACATAGGACAACATCAGACCGCCCTCTCGCCCAGGATGCCGCGTGGACGGAAGGTCAGCATGATCAGGATCGCGATGAAGCCGACGGCGGTGCGATAGGTTGCGGGCACCGCAATCAACGCCAGTTCTTCGGCGATGCCGAGCGCAAGCGCTCCAACCACGGCGCCAGGGATCGAGCCGAGCCCGCCGAGCACCGCGGCGGCGAAGACCGACAGCAACACGCGATAGCCGGTGAGCGGGTCGATCGAGGTATCGAGGCCGATCAGCACGCCGCCGACACCGGTGAGCCCAGCGCCCAGGAAGACGGTGACGATGGCGATCCGGGCAGGATCGATGCCCTTCAGCCGGGCGAGATCGGGATTGTCGGCGACTGCGCGCATGGCCTTGCCGAAGCGCGTATAGCGCAGGAAGGCAAACATCGCGGCCATGATCACGACCGCCAGCGCAAGGCTCTGCAGCTGCTGCGGGCCAATCCGCAGATCGCCGAAGCGCATGTCGCGCATCAGGGGCAGGTTATAGCCGCGCATGTCGTTGCCGAAGACGAACCGGACGATATTCTCAAGCACGAGATTGAGCGCGATCGAGGCGATGGCGACGATGAGCGCCCCGTTCCCGCGCAGGCGGCTGAGCGCACTCTCCTCCGCGACCACGCCGACGGCTCCGGCGATAGCAAACGCAATCACGAGAGCCGGAATAATCGGCAGCCCCAGCACCACATTCGCCCACCATGCGGCAAAGGCGCCAATGGTGGCATAGGATGCGATGGCGAAGTTGGGATAGCGCAGCACGGCGAAAATGGCCGAGAAGCCGACAGCCGGGACGGCAATCAACGCCCCAGTCATCAGCCCGTTGATGAGCGCCTGCAGGAAAAGGGTCACGCGCGCGGGTCTTTCGGGATCAGGCGATCTTGACCAGAACGATCTTCCCGCCCTGGACCTGCTCGTAGCGGAACTTCGAGTCGCTGATATCGCCGGTCTCGGTGAAGTCGCACGGGCCGCTGGCGCCGTCATAGTCGACAGGCTGCTTGGCTGCGATCGCCTTCAGGCCGTCAATCGCATTATCGATCTTGGCACCGCCCGGCGCCTGGCTCGCCTTGCGGATCGTGTCCTTGATCGCCGTACCGGACGCATCGCCGGCCAGCGCGATCGCCATCAGCACCAGGTTGATCTGGTCATAGATCTGCGTCGTGTAGGGATCGGGCGAAGCCACGCCGATCAGCTTGACCAGGCGCTCATAGGCCTTCGAGCCTTCCGCCGACGAGGGCGAGATCGTGTAGGTCTTGTCGACGACATCGGCCGGAACGCTGTCGACGAGCTTCTGGTTCACCGAATAGCCGAAGGCGACCTTGAGCCCGCCGAAGCCGGCCCGGAAGAGGTCTTTCAGCATCACGGCGGTGTCGGGCGTATAGCCGCCGAACACGACCGCGTCGGGCTTGAAGCGCAGCACCTCGTCGATCTCGGTGCGATAGGCAGGCTTCTTGTCGTCATAGATCAGGGACGCCGTCTCGCCGCCGCCCTTCTTCACGGCCTCGGTGATATTGTCGAACTGGCTCTTGGCGAAGGGCGTCTGCGGCGACAGGAAGAAGACGCGCTTGGCCTTCTCGGCGATGACGAACTCGCCGAACTTGCGGCCCTGCAGCGTCGTCGTCGGCTGCGTGCGGATCAGATAGCCCTGATGCGGCAACTGCGTGATCGAATCCGCGCCCGAGACGGTCGCCAGGAAGGTCTTCGATTCCCAGCAGAGCGGCGCGACCGCGGTCGTGACCGAGGAGGCCCAGGTGCCGAGAATGGCCGAGACCTTGTCGACGTCGATCAGCTTGCGCGCCGCGCGGACGCCGGCTTCCGGATTGGTCTGGTCGTCCTCCGAGATCAGCTCGATCTTGCGCCCGAGCACGCCACCTGCCGCATTCACCTCATCGATGACGGCCTTGACCGCCTTGACCATCACCGGGCCATAGGGACCACCCGAGCCGGTCAACGGCGTCAGGGTGCCGATCCTGATCGGCGCGCCCTGGGCGAGCGCGAGCTTCGGTAGCGCACTGACACCGGCAAGCGCGGCGGCCCCCGTCAGAAGCGTCCGGCGGTTCGTCATGAAATCGGTCATGGTGATCCCCTTGTCCTTATGTTTCTTGAACTGTGTCGGCGTCGGCTTCAGCCGCCCAGGAAGAGGCGGCGGATATCGGGGTCGGAGGCGAGAGCAGGTCCCGCCCCCTCTCGGCTGTTGCGGCCAGAGACGAGCACATAGCCCCGCGTCGAGATTTCGAGCGCTTCGAGCGCGTGCTGCTCCACCATCAGGATCGGCAAGCCCCCCCTGTTCAGGGCGACGATCGCCTCGAACAGTTCATCAGCCGCCTTGGGCGAGAGCCCGGCTGTCGGCTCGTCGAGCAGCAGCAGGCTCGGCGCATTCATCAGCCCCATCGCCATCGCCAGGATCTGCCGCTGTCCGCCCGACAGCGTACGCGCCAGCGCGCGCCGCTTCTCCGCCAGCATCGGATAGCGCTGATACATCTCTTCGCTGCGCGTCCTGACTCCGCCGGAATCCTGGAAACCGCTGATCTCCAGGTTCTCGGCAACCGTCATCGCACCAAAGACATTGCGTTCCTGCGGTACGAAGCCGATGCCGGCCCGCGCCCGGCCAAGCGCATTCGCAGCCGTGATATCCGCGCCGTTCAGGCTGATCTGGCCCTTGCGCGCCGCAACCAGCCCCGCGACGGTCTTGAGCAAGGTCGATTTACCGGCCCCGTTCGGCCCGATGATCGAAACGATCTCGCCTGGTGCGACCCTGAGCGACGTGCCCTTGAGAATTTCTTCGGCCGCGCCATAGCCGGCGACAACACCTTCGACCGAGAGCAGGGCGGCGCCCGCAGCCGCGCTCAATGCCGCCTCCCGAGATAGGCTTCCTGCACCCGGATGTCGGCGGCGACCTCCTCGAACGAACCCTGGGTCAGGGTCCTGCCCTCGGCCATGACGACGACCGGTTGGCAGAGGCGCTTGATCAGCGCCATGTCATGCTCGATCAGGCAGATCGTCAGGCCTTCACGGTTGAGCCCGACGAGATGCTCGGCGATCTCGTCGGCCAGGCTCGGATTGACGCCCGCCATCGGCTCGTCGAGCAGCAGGATTTTCGGCTTGGCCATCAGGGCTCGCCCGATCTCGACCAGTTTTTTCTGACCGCCGGACAGCGCCGTGACCGGATTATCAAGCACGTGGTCGAGCTTCAGCCGGCGCGCAATCTCGAAGGCGCGCCCTGCCAGCTCGGCTTCGCGGCGGCGTGCGGCAGCAGAGCCGAACAACCCCGCGAGCAGATTCTCGCCGGGCTGATCCGCGCCATAGAGCATCAGATGTTGGAAGACGCTGAGCTTGGGGAAGCCCCGTGCCAGCTGAAAGGTCCGCACAAGCCCCGCCGCGACGAGTTCTTCCGGTGCCAGGCCCGTTGCATCCTTCGGCCCCAGCGCGACTGTACCGCCCTTGGGCCGGTACAGTCCGGATACAGCATTGAACAAGGTCGATTTGCCGGCACCGTTGGGGCCGATCAGGCCGGTAAAGCTTCCGGCCGGCACGGCGAGATCGACACCGCGCAGCACATGCACGCCGTAGAAGTCGAGCTTCAGGCCCGTGACCGTCAGCAGCGGCGTCATGAAGCCTGTGCCCCCGCAACCGACCGGCGTGAGGGCGATGTCTGTGTCGGAAAATGCTGGCGGACCTGAAGCTTCCAGAAATTCAGCATCTCGGCGTAATAGGCTGGGTCCTTCCGCAGCACGGTCTGGGCGATCATGCCGCGCACCAGGCACATCGTGGCGTTCATCACCACGCGGGTATGGTCCGCATCGACCTTGGTGCGGGCGGCGAGTGCGGTCCAGACCGCATCCAGACCAGCGTGGAATTCTCGCACCACGGGCACGAGATCAGCCCGGAACTCGTCATTATGCCGCGCCTCCGGCAGGAACTCCATGGTCACATAGAACAGCCGGTCCGACATCATCTGCCAGATGTAGTCGACGATCTCGTCGCTGGAGCCACCCCGCTCTGCGAAGGCCTCGGCGAAGCGATGCAGGTTGCGCGAGGAACGCCCGAGCAGATCGGCGACAGAAGCCRTGATGATCGCCTCGCGCCCGGCAAAGTGATGCGTCAGCGCGCCACGCGAGACGCCGGCGGCGCGGGCAATTTCGGGGGTGGTCGTGCGTGCGAGCCCGCGATCATGCATCAGATCGATCGTCGCATGCATCAGCCGCGCAGAGGTGTCCGCGCTGCGTTCCTTCTGCGATCGCCTCTTGCCGGTTCCGGTCAAGCTGCCCCTCCACTTTCAGCCGAGAGCAAGCCTGTGATCGCATTTACAAACAGTCAAGACTGTTTCTACGACGACGGTGCTGAGTTGCGTGCTGAACGGGTAAGCGGCAAGACACACTGAGGATCCGGCCAAAGCCAAGGCCGGTCAGCCCGCGGATTCTGCAGGGAGCCATGGCATGTCGTTCAGCTGGGACGAGGCCGTTGCCTACGCACTGACGCTTCCTGGCGCCGGGATTTCAACCAGCGACGGCCTGCTGGCGGTGAAGGTAAACGGCCGGGATCAATCGCGCCCGCGACTGGAACGCCAGCCGCCCGCGCTTGCGGGTGAAGCGGTAGCGGCCAGCCGCAGCGCTTTATCTGGTCCTGGCGCCAGGCCGGCGGGAGTCGGTCGGTCCATCCGCGGGACCATGCTGATCCGCGTGCCGAGCCTTGTGTTCCGCGGCTTAGAACGCAGAAAGCCCGCAGCGTTTATCGCGGCGGGCTTGAGTGTTTTTTGGGATTTTTGGTTGCGGGGGCCAGATTTGAACTGACGACCTTCAGGTTATGAGCCTGACGAGCTACCGGGCTGCTCCACCC
>NZ_JBFTRC010000006.1:0-92510 GCF_056399325.1 Allobosea sp. 01N443 | reverse complement strand
GAACGGATCCATCCCCTTGCGGACCGCGACCAGCGCTCCCGTCAATGCGAAGACGGCAACGCCGGCAACCTCCAGCACGGTTCAGTGGCCTGTATTGGTGTCGCCGCCGGCCTCGGCCGAAGGCGCCTTCGGAGCGCCGGCGGAGACGCCCACCAAGGCCGGCCGCAACACGCGCTCGCCGATCTTGTAGCCGGTCTGCACGACCTTCGAGACAAGGCCCTTGGCGATGCCGGCGTCGGGCGCCTCGAACATTGCCTGGTGCAGATGTGGGTCGAACTTCTCGCCATGGGGGTCGATGCGGCGCACGCCATGGCGTTCCAGGGTCTTCAGCAGTTCGCGTTCGGTGAGCTCGACACCTTCGACCAACGCCTTCAGGGCCGCTTCGCCCTCGGTGCGAGCGGTCTCCGGCAGGCTCTCAAGCGCGCGGCGCAGATTGTCGGCCGAACCGAGCAGGTCTCGCGCAAAGCTCGTCACCGCATAGGCCTTGGCGTCGGCAATCTCTCGCTCGGTGCGCCGACGCAGGTTCTCCATGTCGGCCAGGGTGCGCAGCAGCTTGTCCTTGAGGTCGTTGCGCTCGGCTTCGACCTGCCCGAGCTGGGCTTCGAGCCCGGACTCGAGCGGGGCCGGCTCGTTTGCCTCTTGGGCGGCCATCTGGGCGGCCATGTCCGGCTTCGGTTCGTCGGTCGCAGGGTTCCGCGTCATCGCCTCATCCAATTCAAATCATGGGGCTGGTCGTCACTCGGGAGCGCGACAGCGTTCGAGGCCGATATCGGCCTTGTGGTCCGCGAAATCAAGCACGGGCGGGCACGCGCGTCTTTCCGCCCTGCGCCTTCTCGTGGTCAAAAGCGAAAACCTCCAGCAGTGCCTTGCGGATGCTGAGCTGCCGCGCCGTGCCGGTGATCTTGGCGTTGGTCAGGTCGGTCACGTAGAAAACGTCGACGGCCTTCTCGCCGAACGTGGCGATATGGGCCGAGGCAATATTGAGGTTGAGCTTTCCGATCGCGGTGGTGAGATCGTAGAGCAGGCCCGGGCGGTCGAGGCCGGAAACCTCCAGGACAGTGTGCCGGGTCGAGAGCACGTTGTCGATGATCACCTCCGGCGCGACCTGGAAAGTGGCGCCACGCGGCGGCGGCGCGCGGCGCTGCGCCACCAGATCGGCGATCTTGATCTCGCCCTTCAGCGCCCGTTCGATCGCGGCGGCGATGCGGCCGGCCCGGCGTAGCTCGTCGTCATCGCGCTCGAACGCGCGCGAGATGAAGATGGTATCGAGCACGAGGCCGTCGGTAGTCGTGAAGATCTGGGCGTCGACGATGTTGCCGCCGGCCGCGGCGCAGGCGCCGGTGACGATGGCGAGCAGGCGCGGATGGTCGGGCGCCAGAATGGTCAGCTCCGTGATGCCGCGGAACTGGTCTGTCTCGACCAGGGTTGCCGTGGTGCGCCCTTCAGCCTCGGCCCCGCGCAGGAAGCGCGCCTGCTTCTCCTGACGCGGCAGGTCGACCTTGATCCAGTAGGGCGGGTAATGGCGCGCGAGATAGGCCTCGCGTTCCTCCTCGTCCCAGTCGGCCAGCGCCGCCCTCAGCGCATCCTGTTTCTGTTCGACGCGCGCGCGGCGCTCGATGCCGGAATGACCGCCGGCCAGCACGATTTCGGTCTCATAGTAGAGCGTGCGCAGGAGTTGGCCCTTCCAGCCGTTCCAGACGCCGGGCCCGACCGCCTTGATATCGGCAACCGTCAGGATGAGGAGGAGCTTCAGCCTTTCGAGGGTCTGCACGGTGGCCGCGAAGCTCTCGATCGTCTTGGGGTCGCCGAGGTCGCGGCTCTGGGCGACGGTCGACATGTCGAGATGGTGCTGGACCAGCCAGGCGACCGTCTCGGTCTGCGCCTCGCTGAGCCCGAAGCGTGGGCAAAGCTTGCGCGCGATCCGGCTGCCGGCTTCCGAATGATCTTCCGGCTTGCCCTTGGCGATATCGTGCAGAAACAGCGCGACATAGAGCGCCCGGCGGTTGGTGATGGTCGGGAAGATCGAGTTCGAGAGCGGATGCTCCGCCTCGAGCGCACCGGCCTCGATTTCGGAGAGAACGCCGATCGACCGGATCAGATGCTCGTCGACGGTGTAGTGGTGATACATGTTGAACTGCATCATCGCGACGACGCGCCCGAATTCGGGCACGAAGCGGCCGAGCAGCCCCGACTCGTTCATGCGGCGCAGCACCGCCTCCGGCGCGCGCCGCGACGTCAGGATATCGAGAAAGATCCGGTTCGCTTCGCGGTCGTTGCGCAAATGCGGCGTGACCAGTTTGAGGGATTGCGTCACCAGGCGGCTTGCATCGGGATGAATGGCGACGTCGTTTCGGCTGGCGATCTCATAGAGCCTGAGCAGGTTGATCGGGTCGCGCTTGAAGGCGTCGCCGTCGACGACGTTGAGCCGCTGGCTCTTCAGCGTGAAGTCGGGATGGCCGAGCGCACGCACCTGCCGCCGCTTGGTGAAGGTGCCGAGCAGGCTAGACAGGCTCGCCCRCGGCTTCTGCTGGCGCGCCTCGAGGGCGGCGCAGACGATCGCGGTCAGGTCGCCGACATCCTTCGCCACCAGGAAATAGGCCTTCATGAAGCGCTCGACCGGGGCCTGGCCGCTGCGGCCGGCATAGCCGATCGCCGTCGCTACCTGCCGCTGCAGGTCGAAGGAAAGGCGCTCCTCTGCCCGGCCTGTGATGAAATGCATCCAGCAGCGCACCCGCCAGAGGAACTCCTCCGAGCGCTGGAACATCAGCAGTTCCTTGCGGTCGAACAGCCCGGCGGTGACCAGTTCATCGGCGTCATGGACGCGGTAGGCGTATTTGGCGATCCAGAACAATGTGTTGAGGTCGCGCAGGCCGCCCTTGCCGTCCTTGACGTTGGGCTCGACGAGATAGCGCGATGATCCCGCGCGGCGCACGCGTGCTTCGCGTTCGGCAAGCTTGGCTTCGGTGAAGGCGGGCGCCGAGCCTTCGACCACCTCGGCGTCGAAGCGGTGCACCATCTCGTCGAAGAGCGCCCGGTCGCCGGTGAGGAAGCGGGCCTCGAGCAAGGCGGTGCGGATCGTCATGTCGGCGCGCGCTTCGCGGATGCAGTCGTCGACCGAGCGCACGGAATGGCCGACCTTCAGCTTCAGGTCCCAGAGGGGATAGAGCATCGCTTCGACCACGCTCTCGCCCCAGGCCGTCTGCTTGTGCGGGAACAGGAAGAGCAGGTCGACATCCGATCCTGGCGCCAGTGTACCGCGGCCATAGCCGCCGACGGCGACGACCGCGATCCGCTCGGAGGAGGACGGGTTTACGGCGGGGTAGAAGTGCTCGCTCGCCGCCACATGCAGGCAGCCGACGATGCCGTCCATCATCGCCGACAGGCGCTGGGCACAGGCGAGGCCATTGCGCTCCTCGCTCAGGATTTCCTTGGCGGAGGCGTGACCTTCCTCGAGTGTATGGCGCAGGCAGGCGACCAGTTCCTGCCGCAGATCGGCGGCCGATGCCTTGCGCATCTTGCCCGCCAGCCGGGCAACGGCGGCGGCAGGGTTCGCCAGCACCTCCGCGAGGGCAAAGTAAGGGGTATCGGCGCTGATCGACACGGACGGCATGACCTTCGGATATCGCGCAGGACGGCTTCGAACCAAGCCGCTCGTAACATGGTGACGGGATTCCCAGAAACCAGAAATTACACGCAACAGAACGTGTATTATATCATTTAACAGTCTATCTGAGTTTGTTTGACAAACAGAACGATCGGACCTAGAAAGAGGACACGCGCCGATTTGAGCCACCAGCTTGCGGGCGCGAAACAAGTGCAGCTAAAGCGTGGGGTAGGATAGGCTCGACCTCTCCCGATCCCTTCGCGTCACCGAAATGGGGATCGACAATGAACGTCATCAAGGCAGTCAGCCGCCGTCTTGTACTCGCCGGGCTTGCCATGGCCGGTGCAGGTCTGGGCGCTCTCAGCGCCAATGCCCAGGCGCCGAAGGAAATCCGCATCGATTACGCCACCTACAACCCCGTCAGCCTGGTGCTGAAGGAGCGTGGCACGCTGGAGAAGGCACTCGCTTCCGAGGGCATCACGGTGCGCTGGGTGCAATCCGCCGGATCGAACAAGGCGCTCGAATTCCTCAATGCCGGCTCGATCGATTTCGGTTCGACGGCCGGCGCTGCCGCCTTGATCGGCAAGATCAATGGCAACCCGATCAAGTCGATCTATGTCTATTCGCGGCCTGAATGGACGGCGCTGGTTACCGGGGCCAAGAGCGAGATCACGAGGGTTGCCGATCTCAAGGGCAAGCGCGTCGCCGTCACCCGCGGCACCGATCCGCATATCTTCCTGGTACGGGCACTCGCTGAGGCCAAGCTGACCGAGAAGGACGTCAAGCTCGTGCTGCTTCAGCATGCCGATGGCCGCCTCGCGCTTGAGCGCGGCGATGTCGACGCCTGGGCCGGGCTCGACCCCCTGATGGCTGCAGCCGAGGTCGAGAGCGGTGCAAAGCTGTTCCACCGGAAGGCCGAGGACAACACCTGGGGCATCCTGAATGTCCGCGAGGCCTTCGCCAACGAGCATCCGGCGCTGGTCCGCAAGGTGCTGGCCGCCTACGAGGAGGCCCGTGCCTATGCGTTGGCCAACCCGGCCGAGCTGAAGAAGGTGCTCGTCGACTATACCAAGCTCTCCGACGCGGTCATCGAGCGCCAGCTTACCCGCACCGAACTGACCCATTCCGCGATCGGGCAGGCCCAGGCCGACACCATCCTTGCTGCTGGTCTCGCACTCAAGGAGGCGGGCGTCCTGCCGGCGACGACCGACGTCAAGGCGGTGGTCGACAGCCTGCTCGACCGTCGCTTCGCTGCCGCCAATAACTGAGCCCGGACGAGCAGACACAAGCCGGAACGATGAGCACGCTGGGACTCGATACGGTTGCCGAGGGTAGGGGGCGTCCGGATGTCTTCCGGAAACCCCGCGGCCTCGGTTTGGCCGGCCTGCTGCTGCCGCTTCTTCTGGCTGCTCTCTGGGAGTTCCTGGTCGGTGCCGGCTTGGCCAATGGTCGTCTGATGCCGCCGCCGAGCGTGGTCGGCAAGACGCTCTGGCAACTCGCCGTCTCGGGCGAACTCCTGACCCATGCGTCGGCCACGCTCTGGCGTGTTGCCGCCGGCTTCGGGCTGGGAGCGGCTGTCGGCACGCTGCTCGGCGCGCTGACGGGGGCCCTGCCTCTGGCGCGCAGCGTGCTCGATCCGACCTTGCAGGCTCTGCGAGCGATTCCCTCGATTGCCTGGGTGCCGCTCTTCATCCTCTGGTTCGGCATCTTCGAAGCGTCGAAAATCGCGCTGATTGCCGTTGGCGTGTTCTTCCCCGTCTATCTCGGCGTGGCGGCGGCGATCCTCTCGATCGATCGCAAGATCATCGAGGTTGGGCGCGTCTTCCGGCTCGGCCGCTTCGCCATGGTGCGGCGGGTGCTGCTGCCGGCGATCCTGCCCGCCTGGTTCACCGCGCTGCGCTCGGGCCTCGGCCTTGGTTTCATGTTCGTGGTTGCGGCCGAGATCATGGGAGCGAGCGAGGGCCTTGGTTATCTGCTTGTGGACGGCCAGCAGCTTGGCCGTCCCGACACCATCATCGCGGCCATCATCGCCTTCGCCGTGCTCGGCAAACTGGCGGATGGCCTGCTTCTCGCCATCACGCGGCCTTTCCTCGCCTGGCAGGATCTGGGTCGCGACAAGCTCTGAAAGGCATCCTCGATGCTGAGCTTCGACAGCCTCTCCAAAACCTATGCCGACGGCACACAGGCACTGTCTGCTGTCACCACCACCGTGGCCGCCGGCGAGATCCTCGCGCTTGTCGGCGGCTCCGGTTGCGGCAAGACCACCTTACTGCGGCTCGTCGCCGGGCTGGACCAACCAAGCGCCGGCCGCGTCAGCCTCGACGGCGAGGCGATCCTGGCGCCACGCGCCGATGTCGGCGTGATCTTTCAGGAGCCGCGCCTCTTCCCCTGGCTCAGTGTCTCCGAGAATGTCTCCTTCGGCCTGTCGCATCTGACGCCCTTCGCACGCGAGGGACTGGTCGCGAATGCGCTCGTGCGTGTCGGGCTCGCCGGCTACGAGAAGCGCTGGCCGCGCGAACTGTCCGGCGGGCAGCAGCAGCGCGTCGCCATCGCGCGCGCCCTGGTGACACGGCCAAAGCTGCTTTTGATGGACGAGCCCTTCTCGGCGCTCRACGCCACGACGCGGGCAAGCCTGCACGGCCATCTGCTGGCGCTCTGGGAGGAGAGCCGGCCGACCGTCGTCATGGTCACCCATGATGTCGAGGAGGCGGTGACATTGGCAGATCGCATCATCGTCATGCAGCCGAACCCCGGCCGCATCTTCGATGAATTCGACAATCCTCTCGCCCGTCCGCGCGACAGGCTCTCTCCAGCCTTCGAGGCGAGCAAGCGCGAGGTCCTGCGCACTCTCGATCGCTCCCTCGCGAACGGAGAGCCGCATCAGCACAAGGCCGCCGAGACCGCAGGCATGTGGTGGTGAGGCGCGAGACGCCCATGCCGGGTTGGGGCTGGCCCCGCGTCGGCGACAGGCTTATCACGGCGGCACATCGCCGCTCGTCTGAAGAAGGTTGAGAACCATGGACGTCACCGCGCTTCGCGCCCTCCAGGCTCCGCTCAAGGACAAATACCGCGAGGCGCCCGACGCCGCGGTGATCACGCTGAAGGCCCGTGGCGAACTCGACGACCAGCATATCGCCTGCAAGGTCGAGACCGGCCGCGCGATCGCCCTGGCCGGGCTGCACCCGGCGACCGGCGGAACCGGTGCCGAGCTCTGCTCCGGCGACATGCTGCTTGAGGCGCTGGTCGCCTGCGCCGGCGTCACGCTGAAGGCGGTCGCGACCGCCCTTGAAATCGAACTGAAGAAGGGAACTGTCAGGGCCGAGGGCGATCTCGATTTCCGCGGCACGCTCGGCGTCGTCAAGGATGCGCCCGTCGGCTTCAAGGCGATCCGCCTGTCCTTCGATGTCGAGAGCGACGCCCCACAGGACAAGCTCGACACTCTGCTCAAGCTGACCGAGCGCTACTGCGTCGTCTTCCAGACGCTGAACGTCAAGCCGGAGCTTTCGGCCGTGCTCAACCGCGGCTGATCACTCGGCGGCCTTCAGCTCGAGCCCCTTGGCGAAGGGTAGCGACGGCTCGCTCTTCGCCGGCTCATCGAATTCGAGCGCGCCGATCTTGTCGCCGCGGCTGGTGATCTTGCCGGCCGAGGTGCGGATGCCGGCGACATCCTCCTGCGCCTGGCGAAAATGCTGGTCGAGCTTCTCGGCCCGCTCGCCGAGCCGGCGGACATCGGTCAGGAGCCTGCCAACCTCGGTCTGGATGACGCGAGCCTCCTCGCGCATGCGGGCATCGCGAATGAGCGACTGCATCAGCTGGATCGCCAGGGCGAGCAGGGACGGCGACACGACCATGACGCGGGAGCGATGGGCCTTCTGGATCACGTCGTCGAAATGCTCGTGCAGGTCGGCATAGATCGATTCGGACGGCACGAAGAGCAGGGCCATGTCCTGCGTTTCGCCGGGCACGAAATAGCGCTCGGCGATATCCTTGACGTGCTGGCCGACATCGCCGCGCACGCGCACGCCCGCTGCCTTCTTTGCCTCCTCGCCACGCGCTTCGCGCAGCATGGTGAAGCTCTCCAGCGGGAATTTGGCGTCGATGACGAGGCCGCGCCCGTCTCCTGGCAGGGTGACGAGGCAGTCCGGCCGGTTGCGGTTCGAGAGCGTCGGCTGGAACGAGAAGAAGGCGGCGGGCAGCCCGTCGCGGATGATCGCCTCCATCCGGCCCTGGCCATAGGCGCCACGTGCCTGCTTGTTGGAGAGCACGTCCTTGAGGGTCACCACTTCGCTGGTCAGGTCGGTCAGGTTCTTCTGGGCAGCGTCGATGACCGCAAGCCGTTCCTGCAGCTTGCCGAGGCTCTCCGTGGTCTGCTTGACGTTCTGCTCGAGCCCGGAGCCGACCTGCTGGCGCAGGCCGTCCATCCGCTCGGCGACGAGGCGGGCAAGGTCGGCCTGCCGCGTCGAGAGAATCTCGGCCATCGTCTGCATCCGGCCCGTCATCTCGGCTTGCATGCGGTTCATCTCGGCGACCTTGTCGTCCATCTCGCGGGCGCGTTCGGCAGCGATGACGGCCTCGATCGCTCGCCCGCGCGAACTGCGCCAGAGCGACAACGCGACGAGCACAAGCAGAAACAGGCTGCTACCGGCGAAGGCAAGGGCGGCCTCGCTCCAGGTGACCGGCCGCTCGAGCAGCGTGAAGGCAATTCCGTTCATGACGGCAGATTAGCCGATTCGCGTGCGCATGCCGAACGAAAGCGGAACGGTTTGACCACCCGCCAACAAGTGCTTATGTCCGCGGCGTCAGCAAGAAAAACCGGTTCGAGCGCCCTATGGCTATTCGCCCTCTCGTCATCCTGCCCGATTCAGTCCTGCGCCAGGTCTCGAAACCTGTCGAGGCCGTCACGCCCGAGATCAAGGCGCTCGCCGCCGACATGCTCGAGACCATGTATGACGCACCCGGCATCGGCCTGGCAGCGATCCAGATCGGCGTGCCGCTGCGCCTGCTGACGATCGACCTCGCCAAGCCGGAGGAGGAGAAGGCGCCGATGACCTTCATCAATCCGGAAATCACCTGGTCTTCCAAGGAGCTGAACATCCATGAGGAAGGCTGCCTTTCGATCCCCGAATATTACGAGGAGGTCGAGCGTCCGGCGCGGGTGAAGGTTCGCTATCTCGATCTCGACGGCAAGGTGCAGGACATCGAGGCGGACGGCCTGCTCGCCACCTGCCTTCAGCACGAGATCGACCATCTCAATGGCGTGCTCTTCATCGATCACCTGTCGCGGCTGAAGCGCGAGCGTGTCACCAAGCGTTTCGCCAAGGCGGCGCGTCGCGACAGCGCGGCCTGAATGATCCGTATCGATCAGAAAGCGGCGCTGTTCGCATGAGTTTGCGCGTCATCTTCATGGGCACACCGGATTTCGCCGTGCCGACCCTGACCGAGATCATCGGCCAGGGCCACGAGGTTGTGAGTTGCTACACCCGCGCCCCGGCGCAGGCCGGTCGTGGTCTCGATCTGAAGCCGTCCCCGGTGCATCGCGCCGCCGAGCGCTTCGGCATTCCGGTGTTCACGCCGAAGACGTTGAAGACCGACGAAGCTGCCGAGGTGATCGCCTCGCATCAGGCCGACGTCGCGGTCGTCGTCGCCTATGGCATGATCCTGCCGCAGGCGATCCTTGATCTGCCGGAACTGGGCTGCCTCAACCTGCACGCGTCGCTTCTCCCGCGCTGGCGCGGCGCTGCCCCGATCCAGCGGGCCATCATGGCGGGCGATGCCGAGAGTGGCATCTGCGTCATGAAGATGGAGGCGGGGCTGGATACCGGCCCGGTCGGCATGGTCGAGAAGCTTGCGATCGGCCCCGATATGACGGCCGGCGAACTGCATGATCGGCTGGCTTCGCTTGGCGCCGACCTGATGGTGCGCGCCCTGGCTGCGCTCGGGCGTGGCGGGCTGCAGTTCACTCCACAACCCGTCGAGGGGGTGACCTACGCTGCCAAGATCGCCAATGCCGRGGCGAAGCTGGACTGGGCGCGTCCAGCGCAGCAGGTCCATGACCTCGTGCGCGGGCTCTCGCCCTTTCCAGGCGCCTTTGCCGAGGTCGATCTCGGAAAGGGGCCGGAGAGGCTCAAGATCCTGCGTACGGCGCTGGCTGGCGGCGCTGCCGAGCCGGGCACGCTGCTGGACGGTGAGGGCACGATCGCCTGCGCCGAGGGCGCAGTGAGGTTGCTTCAGGTTCAGCGCGCCGGCCGTGCGCCCATGAGCGGGAGCGAATTCCTGCGCGGCGCGCGGCTCGATCCCGGCCATCGGATCTAGGGCGCCCGCATGATGTCGCCCAAAGTTCGGTTCCCAGTTTTCGGCATCATATTCTGATGCCCCGCTACAAGCTCGTCATCGAGTATGATGGAACGCCGTTCTCCGGCTGGCAGCGTCAGCTCAACGGTCCGTCGGTTMAACAGAGCATCGAGGAAGCGGTCGAGGCCTTTTGTGGTCATGCCGTCCGCCTGCACTGCGCCGGGCGCACCGATGCCGGCGTCCATGCGACGCATCAGGTCGCCCATGTCGTTCTGGACAAGGAGTGGCGCACCGATGTCGTGCGTGACGCGAGCAATGCCCGCCTGAAGCATCTGCCGGTCGCGGTTCTGAGCGCCGAGGCTGTGTCCGACGAATTCGATGCGCGCATCTCGGCTAGGCGCCGCTATTACATCTACCGCATGCTCGACCGACGCGCACCGCCGGCGCTCGATCGGGACCGACTCTGGCATGTCCCCTTCAGACTTGATCATGAAGCCATGGACCGCGCTGCCAAGGCGCTCGTCGGTCACCACGATTTCACGACATTTCGGGCCGCCGAATGTCAGGCGAACGGGCCTGTTCGGACGCTCGACCGGCTCGATGTGACGCGGGAGGGTTCGGAGATCGTGATTTACGCCCATGCCCGCTCCTTCCTGCATCATCAGGTCCGCTCGATGGTCGGCTGTCTGAAGATGGTGGGAGCGGGGCGCTGGCCTGAAAACAAGGTCGGCAAGGTGCTGGCCGCGCGCGACCGCTCGCAATGCGCGGCGCTTGCTCCATCCTGCGGGCTCTATCTCGCCGGCGTCGATTACTGAGCCGGGCTCAGATGCCCGCCAGGCCGAAGACGCGGATGATCGAATAGTCGGCCATCACGCTCGCCAGCAGGATTGCGGGCGCGACATGGCCTTGCGCGCCGAAGGCGGCACGCGCCACGCAATAGCGAAGGCGCAGCACGATGACCGCGAAGGCGATCGCCTGCATCGTCGCGATGGCGGGGTTCGACCAGCCGATTGCAAAGACAGTGGCGGGTACCGCCATCAGGCTGGCCGAGACGATGCCGGCCCAGTTCCAGGCGATGACGAAACTGGTCAGCCGCGGCGAATGGGCGAGGTTCGGGGCGAGGCCTATCAGCAGCGCCGGTACTGCGATGATCGCCAGGCACTGGGCGCCCAGCACGCGGGCAATGAGGGCGGGGGAATCGAACATGTTCCCGGCGTTGGACAGCCCGGCAATCTGCCGTTCGGCCGCCAGGATCGCGACCAGCGCTGGCACGGTGAGCACGAGCGCGGCAAAGGAGCGCCAGAACCCGTCGCGGCTGAGATCGAGTTCCTTCAGCGCCTCGGCGCCGTCGGTCATCAGGCGCCATGAACCGCGTAGCGAGCGCAGCACGTCATCGGCAGCAAGAGCCATGGCCGGGTACTCCGGATACGTGGCATTAGACTTTCGTCTAATGCAGTAAACGGCGTATCCGGTTTGGGGTCAAGCGCCTTGTTGCGTTGCAGCAAAGTAGCTTTCGAGCAGGCGGTGCGTGATCCGTTCCAGGCAGAGCAGGTCGGAGACCGCGACCCGTTCGTCGATCTGATGCATGGTCTGGCCGACCACGCCGAACTCGACGACCGGGCAATAGCTCTTGATGAAGCGGGCATCGGAGGTGCCGCCCGTCGTCGAGAGTGCCGGGCGCGTGCCGGTCTCGGCTTCGACCGCATCGGCGACCAGCGCGACGAACGGCCCCGGCTCGGTCAGGAAAGCGACCGCATTCGTCGGCTGAACTTCGAGCTCGTAGCGCACCTGGTTGCCGGCAGCGTCCCGCAGCCGCCGGTCGAGCTCGGCGGCGAGGCTCTCTGGCGTCCAGATATCGTTGAATCGGATGTTGAAGACAGCCTTTGCCTGGGCTGGAACGACATTCGTCGCGGGATTGCCGACATCCAGAGTGGTCACCTCGAGATTGCTCGGATCGAAATAGGCCGTTCCGGTATCGAGTGGCGTCGCATCGAGCGCTGCCAGCAGGCGCACCATGCCGCGGATCGGATTGTCTGCGAGGTGCGGATAGCCGACATGGCCCTGCTTGCCGTGAACGACCAGCCGGCCGGTCAGCGAGCCGCGGCGGCCGATCTTGATCATGTCGCTCATCGTCGCCGGGTTGGTCGGCTCGCCGAGCAGGCAATGGTCGAAGCGTTCGCCGCGTGCCTTCGCCCAATCCAGCAGCTTGACGGTGCCGTTGACGGCAACCGATTCCTCGTCCCCCGTGACGAGAAAGGCGATCGAGCCCGGCGCATCCGGATAATCGCGGCGGAAGCGCAGCGCAGCCGAGATCATCGAGGCGAGCCCGCCCTTCATGTCGCAGGCACCGCGTCCATGCAGGACACCGTCTTCGACCTGGCCGGAGAACGGGTCGCGCGACCATTGCGCGAGGTCGCCCGGGGGAACGACATCGGTATGGCCGGCTATGACCAGAACGGGCCCCTCGGTGCCGATCCGGGCATAGAGGTTTTCGACATCCGGCGTGTCGGGCTCGCTGAATACCGGCCGATCGACCGAGTACCCAGCCGCGCTCAGAACGGTGTCGAGCAGAGCAAGTGCTCCCCCCTCAACTGGTGTCACGGAGGGGCATCGCACGAGCGCCTGCGTCAGGGCGACGGGATCGAGCGGGTCGAAGGGAAGTGGAGGAGGGAGCGGCTTCATTCCGCCGGTTTAGCACCCGCTTCTGTCTCTGCAACGGACTCGGGCGCAATGCAGCCCGGCAGCAAACCGAGATCGATCAGCGCAACGAGCCAGAGCAGCAGGGAGAAGGTGCCGAGTGTTTTGGCCGCTGCTGCTTCGAGATGGCCGGGGCCAAGTCCGGACAGTACGATCGCGATGACCAGCGTCGGCCCGTAATACCACGGCCGTCCGCGGTCCCGGCCGCGTTTGGCGGCAAGCGCCGACCAGGGAAACAGGGCGAAAGCCCCGGCAAAGGCCGTGATCTGGGGGCCATGCTCCGCGCCAAGGCGAGCGCTGCCGATGTCGGCGAGGACGAGCGCGAGAGCAACCAGGGCCGTGCCCGACCAGAAGGCGGGGCGTCCGATGCGGCCCTCGAAGCCGGTCAGGAGGGTGAGAAGCGGCAAGGCGATGATTCCGTTTCGGAGACTGTCTCACGCCGGCCCTCAGCCCTGAAGCTCAGGGTGAAGAATGCGTTAACGCGATGGCCCCGCGGCGATCCCGGCGCGCAGAAAAGGCTTGAACGTGGGCTCGGCGCCCGCTAGCTGCGGCAGGGGCCTTGTCCCGCGTGTTTTGGCCCAGTGAGGTTCTTGTCATGACCATCCGTCTGCATCGCGGTGATCTGCCGGATGATTTCCTGCCGGGCTCCGTCGTTGCGATCGACACCGAGACGCTTGGTCTCAACCCGCATCGCGACCGGCTCTGCGTGGTCCAGCTCTCGCGCGGCGATGGCTCTGCCGATGTGGTCCAGATCCTTCGGGACGGTCCTGCGCCTGCGAACCTGATCCGACTGCTGTCGGACCCTTCCGTGCTGAAGCTGTTCCATTTCGCGCGGTTCGACGTTGCCGTTCTGAAGAACGCCTTCGGCGTCACCACCGGCCCGGTCTACTGCACCAAGATCGCCTCGAAGCTGGTGCGGACTTATACCGACCGGCACGGCCTGAAGGACCTTGTCAGGGAACTGCTCGGCATCGACTTGTCGAAGCAGCAGCAATCCTCGGATTGGGGCGCCGATACGCTGTCGGAGGCACAATTGGCCTATGCGGCTTCGGACGTGCTGCATCTCCACGCCCTGCGCGAGAAGCTCGAGGCCATGCTGGTGCGCGAGGGGCGCTCGCATCTCGCCGAAGCCTGTTTCAATTTCCTTCCGTTCCGCGCGGAGCTCGATCTTGCCGGCTGGGCCGAGAACGACATCTTCGCTCACGCTTGACAAATTCTAAGTCTTCTTGCGTCAGTCTCCACGCGAACGAAGCGCGTAGGGGCCCGCAGGTCGTTCGCCGGCTGACACGAAAAAGCCGTTAGCGACTGCCATTGCGCGGGGCATGACTGTGGCGATGACAACGGGCGACTGGACCGCCCCCGAATCGAAACGTGCGAGTCGACGTCGCGCTGCGTTCAAGGCAGCGCAGCGGCACACCATGCTCGTCCGCTTCCTCCGCCGCGCGATTCCCGTCGGTGCGGTCGTGGCCGTGCTCGGCCTGATCGTGACGCCGTTCCTGCATCCATTGTCTGGCGTCTCCGGCGTGTCGATCGGTTCCGTCGGCATTTCGGGCGGCAAGGTCAAGATGGAGTCGCCGCGCCTCTCGGGCTATCGCAAGGACAACCGGCCCTACGAGGTGACGGCGCTCGAAGCGCTGCAGGACATTCGCAATCCGACCGAAATCGAGCTGTCGACAATGACAGCCAGGATTCAGATGCAGCAGGAGGGCTGGGTCACGGTCAACGCCCGCACCGGCCTGTTCAACTCCCAGAAGGAGAAGCTGAAACTGGTCGATGACGTGAAGGTCCGTACCGAGTCCGGCTATGATATGCGGATGCGCAGCGCCGATATCGATTTCAAGGCGGGGACCGTCGTATCGCGGGAGCCGGTCAAGGTTCTGCTCGGTTCGACCACCGTCGAGGGCGATACCCTGGACGTGAAGGACAATGGCGCGCTGATCGTCTTCGACGGCCGTGTCCGAGTCGTGATAGAGAATGCACCGGCTCGCGCCTTGGCCGGACCTGAACGCGAAGGCAGCACGCCGGCTCCGGAACTGCTAGGACCGGTCAAGGCGCCTGCCGCGCCGAACCGGGAACCGGCAGCGGTCGACGGTAGTTCTCCGGGCAATGCCCCTGCAACTGGGACGAGACAGTGATATGCGGTCCGCATTCGAAGCTGCATCAGTGAATCCTGCGATGTCGAAGGGCTGGCAGCCGGTATGGCTACTTGCGGCAGCGCTGAGTCTTTCATGCGTTGCCGAGGCGGTCGCCCAGACCCCGCAGCCACGCTCCGATGCCTCCAAGGTTGCGCAGGCGACACCGCCTGCGGCTGGAAAGGCCAAGCCCGCCCGCGGCGGCGGGGGGGCGAATTCGCCTCTTGGCGGCCTTGGTGGCGACAGCAAGGAGCCGATCAAGATCGATGCTGACAAGCTCGATGTGCTCGACAAGGAAAATCGCGCGGTCTTCACCGGCAATGTCGTGGCGGTGCAGGGCGAGACCACGGTGCGGTGCTCGGTCATGACCGTGTTCTACGAGGGGCGCGGCGCTGGGACCGTACCAGGAGCATCGCGTCCTGCAACGCCGGCGCCAGCCGCAGCGGGGGGCGCGCCGCAATCCAATGATAGCAGCATCAAGCGCATCGAATGCGATGGTCCGGTGACCGTGGTCTCGAAGACGCAGGCTGCGACCTCAGACAAGGCGGTGTTCGACCGCGCCAACAACAAGGTCATCATGACCGGGAATGTCGCCCTGAATGACGGGCCGAACATCACCCGTGGCGAGCGACTGGTCTATGACACGGAGACCGGCGTCGCCAATATCGAGAACAACAAGGGGCGCGTGCAGGGCTTCTTCGTTCCGAATTCCGGCGAGGCCGGCAAGGACGCGGGCAAGAACACTCCGCCCAAGCCCGGTGCCGCGGCCCCCGCTCGCCCGGCGAGCCCGCCGACCAACTAGCCGCTCCGGTCCGGCGCATGCCGGGCCGACTGCCTTTCACATCAGCGAGCCCTGCTCTCAGTGACAGTCCATTCCATGCCGCAATCCGACAGTTCGACCCTGCCCGCTCAGGCTACGGCACCCCGGAGCGAGCAAAGCCCCGGCATGTTCGGGCGCTTGCGCGGACTGTTCGGCGCAAAGGCGCGGGACAGCGAGGCCGAGCCGGCAACATCATCTGCCGCATCGATCGGTGGACCGGGTATTCTCGCTGTCAGCGGCCTGCGCAAGAGCTATGGCGGCCGCACGGTGGTGAGCGAGGCGAGCCTCTACGTCCGGCAGGGCGAAGCGGTGGGCCTGCTCGGTCCAAACGGCGCCGGCAAGACCACGATCTTCTACATGGTCACTGGTCTGGTGCCCGCCGATCTCGGGGTCATTTCGCTGGAAGGCAACGATATCACCGGCTTGCCGATGTATCAGCGCGCGAGGCTTGGAATTGGCTACCTGCCGCAGGAGGCCTCGATCTTTCGTGGCCTCACTGTCGAGGACAACATCCGGGCCGTCCTTGAAGTCGTGGAGCCGAACCGCAAGAGCCGTGAGCGTCAGCTCGATACGCTTCTGGAAGAGTTCACGATCTCTCGCCTGCGCAAGGCTCCTTCCATCGCGTTGTCGGGCGGCGAGCGCCGCCGTTGCGAGATCGCCCGCGCCCTGGCCGGGCGGCCGTCCTTCATTCTTCTCGACGAGCCCTTCGCCGGCATCGATCCGATCGCCGTTGGCGACATTCAAGCGCTGGTGCGCCAGCTGACCGATCGTGGCATCGGCGTACTGATCACCGACCACAATGTCCGTGAGACGCTCGGCCTCGTCGATCGCGCCTATATCATCCATTCCGGCCGCGTGCTCACCGAGGGCTCTCMGGCCGAGATCATCGCCAATCCGGACGTCCGCCGTGTCTATCTCGGCGAGGATTTCAAGCTCTGATCCAGCCGGCCGTGATGCCGCTGCCATAATCTCGGCAGAATGCTGCACTGCATTAATTTCTCTGCACAAAGCGCGTGCAGAGGCTTTGACGCGCCCGCGTTGCGCGGCTAGGCTTTGTTCCGAAGGCAAGAAACATGCCGAGGCGGATGAGAGGTCAAGAGCGCAATGGCGATGATGCCGCGCATGGAGCTGCGCCAGGGACAGTCCCTGGTGATGACGCCGCAGCTGCTGCAGGCGATCAAGCTCCTGCAACTCTCGCATCTCGAACTTCAGAACTTTGTCGAGGGTGAGCTGGAGCGGAATCCGCTGCTGGAGCGCGACGACGCGCCTGAGGCTCCTATACAGCTCAATGGCGGCGATAGCCCCCTGGCGGCTGATCCAGAGAGTTTTGCGCGTGCCGAGAGCCTGAACACCCAGGACGGCATGGAAGGCCGGCTCGGCACCGGGCTCGACAACGTCTTCCAGGGTGAACAGCCGACAATCGCCCGCCTCGACACGAAGGGGGCCGACAGCCTGCCGATCACCGGCGGCGCCTATGGCGGCTCCGGTGGTTCGTTCGAGGACGGGTCGGAAGGCTTCGAGTCCAGCCTGACCTCGGAACTGTCCCTGCGCGATCACCTCAGCGCACAGCTCGATCTCGCGATGACCGATCCTGCGGAGCGACTGATCGGCAGCCACCTCATCGATGCGGTCGATGATTCCGGCTATCTCGGCGAGCCGGTGCCTGAGATCGCAGAGCGGCTCGGTGTGAGCACGGACAAGGTCGAGCACGTGCTTGGCGTCATCCAGGGCTTCGACCCCTCCGGTGTCGGGGCGCGCGATGTTCGCGAATGCCTGTCGATCCAGCTGCGGGAGCGCGACCGCTTCGACCCGGCCATGCAGGCTCTGGTCGCCAACCTCCATCTTGTCGCCAAGCGTGATTTCTCGGCGCTCAAGCGCATCTGCGGCGTCGACGATGAGGATATCGCCGACATGGTCGCAGAAATCCGCAGGCTTGACCCCAAGCCTGGACGGGGTTTCGGCGGCTCGGCGGCCGAGACCGTCGTTCCGGATGTCTTCATCAGGCCGGCGCCGGACGGTTCCTGGCTGGTCGATCTCAATCCGGATACCCTGCCGCGCGTGCTGATCAACCAGACCTATCATGCCCGCGTCTCCCGGGCGGCGCGGAACGACCTGGACAAGGCCTTCATCGCCGAATGCCTGCAGACGGCGAACTGGTTGACGCGTAGCCTCGAGCAACGCGCCCGCACCATCCTCAAGGTCGCAAGCGAGATCGTGCGCCAGCAGGATGGCTTCTTCGCGCATGGCGTCGAGCATCTGCGGCCGCTGAACCTGAAGACGGTCGCGGATGCCATTGGCATGCACGAATCGACAGTCTCGCGCGTCACCTCGAACAAATATCTGATCTGTTCGCGCGGTGTGTTCGAGATGAAATATTTCTTCTCGGCAGCGATCGCCGCGACCGGTTACGGCGAGGCGCATTCCGCGGAAGCCGTTCGCTTCCGCATCAAGCAGATGATCGACGACGAAGTCCCCGCCGAGGTGCTGTCCGACGACGCGATCGTCGCCCGGTTG
The DNA here is from genome assembly GCF_056399325.1 of Allobosea sp. 01N443. NCBI lineage: Bacteria > Pseudomonadati > Pseudomonadota > Alphaproteobacteria > Hyphomicrobiales > Alloboseaceae > Allobosea > Allobosea sp. 01N443. The sequence continues at coordinate 74,452 of NZ_JBFTRC010000006.1, read as the reverse complement.
AAGGAAGGCGGCATCGATATTGCTCGGCGCACCGTGGCGAAATACCGCGAGTCCCTGCGCATTCCGTCCTCTATGGAGCGTCGGCGCGAGAAGGTGGCGATGGCGCTGGGAGGGCGCTGAACCCGCTCGGCTTTTTCTCCGCCCGAGTGAGCCCGATCGGATGCCTTTCGCTGCCGTCGGCTGGCGGCGACTATTCCGCAGCGCTCATTGACAATGGCGACTCCCCGTCCTTACCTCAGTGAGATGATCGATCACTGATCATGGCGACAAGAAGGGGAAGCACTCCATGAGCTTGCGAATCTCCGGCAAGAATCTCGATGTCGGCGAGGCCCTGCGGGGCCAGGCCGAGGAGCGCGTGGCCGCCGCCCTCAGCAAGTATTACGAGGGCGGATATCAGGGCCATGTCACCGTCGACAAGGACGGTACCGCCTTCCGGACGGACGGGGTCTTGCATCTCTCCTCCGGCATCACACTCGAAGCGTCCGCTACGGCGCATGATCCGTATGCGAGTCTCGACAAGATGGCGGAGCGCATTGAGAAGCGGTTGCGTCGGTACAAGCGGCGGTTGAAGGATCGCTCATCCGCAATGAATGGTCGTGCCTCCGGGGTGGAAATCCCCAGCTATGTGATTGCGGCCCCTGATGATGAAATCGAGGAGGCTGAGGCCGTTTCTGGCGGTGACAACCCTGTTATCGTGGCGGAATCGACCAAATCCTTCCACGAATTGACCGTTAGTGATGCAGTCGCCGAGCTTGACCTCACTGGTGCGCCCGTCGTGATCTTCCGCCATGCTGGCAATGGGCGGATGAACGTCGTATACCGCCGCCGCGATGGCAACATCGGCTGGATTGACCCGCCGGCCTCGCTGTCTTGAGCCCCGGCAGGCGGTAGCCCCGGTTATCACTCCTGACCCGTGGCGCTGGGTGAGAACCCGGCACGGGACATGCATGGACTGGCGCATGACCCTCACTGATCTTCTGACGCCCGCAGCCGTGGTCTCCCCGCTGCGGGCCAATGGCAAGAAGCAGGCGCTGCAGGAACTGTCCCAGCACGCCTCCGTGCTCACTGGGCTGCCTGAGCGCGAGCTTTTCGAGGCCCTGCTGCAACGAGAACGCCTTGGCTCGACCGGGATTGGCGACGGCATCGCGATCCCCCACGGGCGCATGCCTGGAATCGACCGGCTCGTCGGGCTGTTCGCCCGCGCCGAGAAGCCGATCGATTTCGAGGCGCTGGATGGCCAGCCCGTCGATATCATTTTCGTGCTGATCGCGCCGGAAGGGGCGGGGGCTGATCATCTGAAGGCGCTTGCCCGCGTCGCGCGCGTCCTGCGCAATCAGGCCGTGCTGGAGCAGGTGCGGCGCGCCCATGACCCGGCCGCCATCTATGCGATCCTGGCGGAGACCGCCGCGAAGGCTGCCTGACACTGGAACCGTTCAAGCCTGGGCTTGGACTGGAGGGCGCAAGCCGCTATGACGCCGGCATGACCGGCGCCGCATGCTGTAGCCGCGGCGCATCCTGTTTCGGAGCCAGTTCCTCATGGCCTACACGCATGTCGATCTCTTCCCTCTCGGCGAGGACAAGACCCCCTATCGCAAGCTCGGCGACGCGGGCGTCACAGTCGAGACGATTGGTGACCGCGAGGTCCTGAGCGTTTCGCGCGAAGCGATCCGCCAGCTCAGCGAACAGGCCTTCATCGACATCAACCACCTGTTGCGCCCGGGCCATCTTGCCCAGCTGGCCAAGATCCTCGACGACCCCGAGGCGACCTCGAATGACAAGTTCGTTGCCTTCGATCTCTTGAAGAACGCCAATATCGCGGCTGGCGGCGTGCTGCCGATGTGCCAGGACACCGGCACCGCGATCATCATGGGCAAGCGCGGTCGCAAGGTCTGGACCGATGGCGATGATGAGTCGGCGCTGGGCGAGGGCGTGGCCGATGCCTACTACAAGCGCAATCTGCGCTATTCGCAGGTCGCGCCCCTCTCCATGTTCGAAGAGAAGAACACGGCGACCAACCTGCCGGCGCAGATCGATATCTATGCCGAGGGAGAGGACGCCTACAAATTCCTCTTCGTGGCCAAGGGCGGCGGTTCGGCCAACAAGACTTTCCTGTTCCAGGCGACGCCCTCGCTCCTCACCAAGGACCGCATGATCGCGTTCCTGAAGGAGAAGATCCTGACGCTGGGCACGGCCGCCTGCCCGCCCTATCACCTTGCCATCGTCATTGGCGGCACCTCGGCCGAGCAGAATCTCAAGACCGTCAAGCTCGCCTCGACCAAATATCTCGACGAACTTCCGACAAAGGGTTCTCCCTCGGGGCACGCTTTCCGCGATCTCGAGATGGAGGAGGAGATTCACAGGCTGACGCAGTCGCTCGGCGTCGGTGCACAGTTCGGCGGCAAGTATTTTTGCCATGACGTTCGCGTCATCCGCCTGCCGCGTCACGGCGCCTCGCTGCCGATCGGCCTTGGCGTGTCCTGCTCGGCCGATCGCCAGGCCAAGGGCAAGATCACCCGGGAGGGCATCTTCCTCGAGGCTCTCGAGACCAATCCGGCCAAGTACCTGCCTGAGGTCGAAGACGCGTCGCTCGGTGGCGATGTCGTCAAGGTCGATCTCAACCGGCCGATGAGCGAAGTCCTCGCGACGCTCAGCAAATACCCGGTCAAGACCCGGCTTTCGCTGACCGGCACCATCGTCGTCGCCCGCGATTCGGCCCATGCCAAGATTCGTGAGCGGCTCGAGAACGGGCAGGGCATGCCCGATTATTTCAAGAACCATCCGGTCTATTACGCCGGTCCGGCCAAGACGCCCGAGGGTTTGGCCTCCGGCTCCTTCGGTCCGACGACGGCCGGGCGCATGGATTCCTTCGTCGATCAGTTCCAGTCCTTCGGTGGCTCGATGGTCATGCTCGCCAAGGGCAACCGCTCCTCGGCGGTGCGCGAGGCTTGCGCCCGGCATGGCGGCTTCTATCTCGGCTCGATCGGCGGCCCGGCGGCGCGCCTCGCTCAGGACTGCATCCGCAAGGTCGAGATCCTGGAGTATCCGGAGCTCGGCATGGAGGCGGTCTGGCGCATCGAGGTCGAGGATTTCCCCGCCTTCATCGTCATCGACGACAAGGGCAACGACTTCTTCAAGGAGCTGAACCTCGGATGATGCGGCTTTCGGCTGGCCTTGCCCTGATCCTTGTTCTCGCGGCGCCTCCCGTCCTGGCGCAGGGGAGGGCTGGCGCTCCGGCGGACTGCCAGCGGGATCTCTTCCAGAACGAGGCCGGCATGCGCCGTGAACTCACCCGCCTGCAATCTGCCGGCACAGCCGACCAGGCCACGCAATGCCGCGTCTGGCGCGAGCATGTCACCTATCTTCAGGGCGCGCGCTCCGTCTTCGCAACCTGCCAGGCTGGACGGCAGCGCGAGGAGAATGTCGCGCAGATGGACACCTCCATCTCCGAATACCGGGTGCTTCTCGCCAATCGCTGCAAGGCGCGCTGAGCAGGTGCCCACCCCTTACGGAAAGGCAAAGATCGCATGACCGAGCAGGCTGCCACCCCCCTGAATGTCGCCGTCGTACCGGTGACTCCGTTCCAGCAGAATTGCTCGGTCATCTGGTGCACCCGCACCAAGGAAGCAGCGGTGGTTGATCCCGGTGGTGATGTCGACCGCATTCAGGACGCGCTGAAGGAACTCKGCGTCAAGCCGGTCGCGATCTGGCTGACCCATGGCCATATCGACCATGCCGGCGGTGCGGCCGATCTTGCCGATGCGCTCGCTGTGCCGGTCATTGGTCCGCATGAGGCCGACAAGTTCCTGCTCGACGACCTGCCGGCTTCGGGGCTGCGCTTCGAGATGCGCGGCATTCGTCCGGTCACGCCGACGCGCTGGCTTGCCGAGGGCGAAACGGTGTCGATCGGCGATGTCGCCTTTTCGGTGCAGCATGTGCCCGGCCATACGCCCGGCCATGTCACCTTCTTCCAGAAGGACGCGCATTTCCTGCTTGCGGGCGATACGGTGTTCGCAGGCTCGGTGGGGCGCACCGATTTTCCCTATGGCAGCCATGAGACGCTGATTGCCGGCATCAAGGCCAAGCTCCTGCCGCTGGGCGACGATGTCCAGTTCCTGCCGGGACACGGGCCGGCGAGTACGCTCGGTGAGGAGCGGCAGAACAACCCATTCCTGCAGGATTGAGGGCACAGGCGCTCCGCGCCCGGTGCTCGTACAGGTTGTGGAGGGCGCGCGCCACAGCGATTGACGTAAGGGCGTAGCTCACTAGTTTGGCGGCATAGCACGGAGCGCCGCCATGAGCCTCGAATTCCTAATCACCTCCCTCATCATCGTTGCCTCGCCGGGCACGGGCATGATCTACACCGTGGCAGCGGGCCTCTCGCGGGGCGCGCGCGCAAGCGTCGTCGCGGCCTTCGGGTGCACGCTCGGCATCGTGCCCCACATGCTCGCGGCGATCATGGGATTGGCGGCGCTGCTGCACACGAGCGCGCTTGCCTTCCAGATCTTCAAATATCTCGGTGTGGCCTACCTGCTCTACATGGCCTGGAACACACTCCAGGAACGCGGGGCCCTGCAGGTCGAGCAGAAGGTCGACACGCGCTCTGCACTGCGCGTGACGATCGATGCGGTTCTGGTCAACCTGCTCAATCCGAAGCTCTCGATCTTTTTCTTCGCATTCCTCCCACAGTTCGTCAGCGCGGATGCGACCAATCCCATGCCGGAAATGCTCGCGCTGAGCGGCGTGTTCATGCTGCTGACCTTTGTGGTCTTCGTGGTCTATGGGTTGTTCGCAGCGTCTGTCCGCAACCACGTCATCTCCCGGCCGCAGGTGATGACCTGGATGCGGCGCATCTTTGCCGGCGCCTTCGTTGCACTCGGTGCGAAGCTTGCCGTGGCGGATCGCTGAAACCTGCGTCCCGGGGCCCTCGGGCCCCGGAAACGCCAACGGCCATGTCCAGAACGGGCGCGCGTACATCCGGCGTCACACGTTCGGCTCATGGCCGTCTTCAACGAGGATGGAGGACAGTGGAACGCCCTCGACATCGCCGTGAACATCAAATGGGGAGGGGCTGTCCCGATTTCAAGGGCTTATGACGCGCTCGGCCGCCATTCATAGAGAATGTCCGGCTCTCCTTCGACATTTCGGCAGCCATCGTTCATGTCGATGGTCTTGAAGCCGTGCTTCTCGTAGAAGGCGCGGGCGCGTGCGTTGCGCTGGAAGCAGAAGAGATGCAGCCGCTGTGGGCTGCGCTCCCTGGCCTTGGCGAGGAGCTGTGAGCCGAAGCCTTGCCGATAGTGACCGGGCTTCAGATAGAGTTGATCGAGATCGTCGCCGTCGAGCGCCATGAAGCCGACGACCTCGTCGCCCAACCGGGCAACCCAGTTCTCGCCGCGCGCCAGGCGATCATGGATGATCCAGTCGCGCACTGCCTCATCGCTATGGACTCGGCGCAGCCAGGGCAGTGCATCAGCCCGGGCGGCGAGGTAGAGATCGGCGATGGCGGCGGCGTCCGACGCAGCCGCGCGCCCGATAATGGCCAGGTCGCCCGATTTCGTCGAGACAGCCGCGGCCATCAGGCGTTACGCCTCGAAGACGTCGGCGAGGAAGTCGCGCTTGCCGATGTCAAATCCGTTCTCGCGCAGGATCGCGTAGGCGGTGGTGGCATGGAAATAGAAATTGGGCACGGCAAAGCGGGTCAGATAGGCCTCGGCCGTCATCGTGACCGTCTGCTGCGGACCGCGCGGGAAGGTAACGTCCTTGCCGATGCCGCTTTCGAGGGCGGCATCGTCGATGCTCTGCACGAAGGCGAGCGTCTTGGCGATCCGCTCCTTCAGTTCCGGGAAGGTCTTCTCCTCATCCGGGAATTTCGGGTTCTCGCCGGCGCTCACGCGCGCCGCAGCATTCTTGGCGAAGTCGCAGGTGAGCTGGATCTGTCGGGTGAAGGGCAGCATGTCCAGCGCCAGGCGGCTGTTGAGCAGGACCTCGGGCTGGATCTTGCGGGCTTCCGCCTGCGCCACAGCCTTGTCGAGAATGGCGTCGAGCGCCTTCAGGGTCTGGATAATGCCCGCGAAGGCGGCGGCATGAACGGAAATCGGCATGATGCAGGATCCCTCAAAAACGAAACGGGCCCGGAAGGGCCCGTTCCACTATCGATAATACTGCTGGCCCGTCGATGACAGGGGCAGGGCTGCATCAGTCCTTGGCGCGCTCGACATAGGAGCCGTCAGCCGTCATCACGACGATGCGGGTGCCGGGTCCGATGTGGGGCGGCACGGCGGTGCGCACGCCGTTGGTCAGGATCGCGGGCTTGTAGGAGGACGAGGCAGTCTGACCCTTGGTCACCGGCTCGGTCTCGGCAACCTCGACCGTGACGCGCTGCGGCAGCTCGATTGCGACAGCCTTGTCCTCGAAGACCGAGAGAGAGACCTTCATGCCTTCCTGCAGATAGGGCGCCGTGTCGCCGACCACGGAGTTGTCGACATGGATCTGGTCGAAGGTCTCGGGGTTCATGAAGACGTACTGTTCGCCGTCCTGGTAGAGATAGGTGAAATCCCGGTCTTCGACATAGGCGCGCTCGACCTGCTCGGTCGTCTTGTAGCGCTGCGTCATCTTCACGCCGTCGGAGATGCGGCGCATGTCGATCTGCGTCGTCGGGGTGCCCTTGCCGGGAAAGAAGCTCTCAGCCGAGATGACGGAGCAGAGATGCCCGTCGAGTTCGAGAACGTTGCCCTTGCGAACGGAGCTGGCGATGACCTTGACCACGTGAGTTTCCTTGCTGGTGCGCATCGAGCGCGCGCGCTATGCGGATTTCGTCGCCGCGGAACTACCGCATTCGCGGGCGAAACGGAAGCTTGCAGAGATTCTTAACCGAGGTTCGATGGTCGAGGGACATCCGCCCTGGTGGCGGCGGGACATTCATGCCGACCGCCGGCCCGCATTGCTGGCGCGCGGACGCATCAAGGCAGCGCTGAGACGCTGGTTCGAGGCGCGCGACTTCATCGAGGTCGAGGCGGCGATCCTGCAGGTCTCGCCGGGCAACGAGACACATCTGCACGGCTTCGCGACCGCGCTGATCGACGATGCCGAGGGCGTGCATCCCTATTACCTGCACACGTCCCCGGAATTCGCGGCCAAGAAGCTGCTGGCGGCCGGCGAAAGCCGTATCTTCGATTTCGCCCGGGTGTTCCGCAATCGCGAACGCACGGCGCTGCACCATCMCGAATTCACCATGCTGGAATGGTACCGCGCCGGCGAGGATTACGACGCGCTGATGGCCGATGCCGCGGCTCTGCTGGCCGAGGCGGCCCGCACCGCTGGCGCAAGTCAGCTGCACTGGCGGGGGCTGGTCGCCGATCCTTTCGCCGAACCCGAGCGCCTGACCCTGCATGATGCCTTTGTCCGACATGCCGGCATCGAGCTGCTCGCGACCATCGCGGAGAACGGGGCGACCGATCGAGAGGCTCTCGCCGCAGCTGCGCTGGCTGCCAATATCCGGCTTGCTGGGGACGACAGCTGGTCTGACATTTTCAGCCGGGTTCTCTCGGAGAAGATCGAGCCGCATCTTGGTCGCGGTTGCGCCACCATCCTTTGCGAATACCCGATCTCGGAGGCGGCCCTGGCGCGGCCGAAGCCGGACGATCCGCGTGTCGCCGAGCGTTTCGAGCTCTATGCCTGTGGTGTCGAGCTTGCGAATGCCTTTGGCGAACTGACGGACCCGGCCGAACAGCGTCGGCGGTTCGAGGCGGACATGGACGAGAAGCAGCGCATCTACGGCGAACGCTACCCGCTCGATGAGGATTTCCTCACAGCGCTGGATGCGATGCCTCCGGCCTCCGGCATCGCGCTCGGCTTCGATCGGCTGGTGATGCTCTGCACCGGTGCGCGCCGGATCGAGGACGTGCTCTGGACGCCGGTAGCCGAAGCGGGCAGGACACGCCGATGACCGCCCATACCCCTCTTCGCAGCATCGACGCGCTTGTGGCGCGGGGGCTTGTCGTGCCGGCGCGGCGTGAGGCGCTGGATGCGGTTGCCGAACGTTACGCCGTTTCCGTCACTCCCGCGATCGCGGCATTGATCGACCCGTCCGATGCGGCCGATCCGATCGCGCGCCAGTTCATCCCCGATGCGGCGGAACTGCTGACCATGCCGCAGGAAATGGCCGACCCGATCGGAGACGACGCGCATTCGCCGGTCGAGGGGGTGGTTCATCGCTATCCCGACCGCGCGCTGCTGAAGCTCGTCCATGCTTGCCCGGTCTATTGCCGCTTCTGCTTCCGGCGCGAGATGGTCGGCCCCGGTGGCGCCTCGCTTGCCGGAGAGAAGCTCGACGCGGCGCTGGCCTATCTCGCGTCGCGGCCGGAGATCTGGGAAGTCATCATGACGGGGGGCGACCCGTTCATCCTCTCGGCGCGCCGCGTGCGCGAGGTCGCCAAGCGGCTGGCGGCGATCCCGCATATCAAGGTGACGCGCTGGCACACGCGGGTGCCGGTGGTCGACCCCGAGCGGATCACGGCCGATTACGCCCGCGCCCTGCGCGTGCCCGGCAAGGCGAGCTACATCGCCATTCATGCCAACCATCCGCGCGAATTCACGCCGGCGGCGCGTACCGCGATCGCGCGCCTCGCCGATGCCGGCCATGTCCTGCTCAGCCAGAGCGTGCTGCTCAAGGGTGTCAATGCCGATATCGAGACCTTGGCTGCGCTCATGCGCGCCTTCGTCGAGAACCGGGTGAAGCCCTATTACCTGCACCATCCGGATCTCGCACCGGGCACCTCCCATTTCCGGCTGTCTCTGGCGGAGGGACAAGCGCTCGTCAAAAGCCTGCGAGGCCATCTTTCGGGCCTGTGCCAGCCGACCTATATCCTCGATATTCCCGGAGGGGCCGGCAAGATTCCGGTCGGTCCATCCTTCCTTTCGGGCTGCGAGATGCCGGGCGCCGAGGCGCAGGCTGAAGACCGTTTCGGTACGCAGCATTCCTACCCGCCAGCTTGAGTACCAGCGCGGCGCATCGCCAAGGAGCGATCATGCAAGAGAAAATGCCCATCGCCATCGTGTCGGATGTGGTCTGCCCGTGGTGCTTCATCGGCAAGGCGCGGCTCGAGACGGCGCTGGCCAATCACGGCCTGACCGACCGCGTCGCCATCACCTGGCTGCCCTATGAACTCAATCCGGACATGCCTGCGGAAGGTGCGGACCGGGCGAGCTATCTCGATGCCAAGTTCGGGCCCGGCAAGCGCAAGGAAATCGAGATCAGGCTCTCGGAAGCGGCACTCGAAAGTGGTGTGACGTTCAACTGGTCGAAGGTCATGCGTACGCCCAACACCCGTATGGCCCATATGCTGATCGCGGCCGCGTCCACCGTGCAGCGCGGCAGTGAGATGAAGGCAGCCCTGTTCAAGGCCTATTTCCAGGACGGGCGAGATATCGGCGATCTGGAGACGCTGGTGGCGATCGCGACCGAACTCGGGTTCGAGGAAAATGCGGCTCGCGACGAACTCACCAATGATGAATTGCGTGAGACGATCATCGGCCTCGAGGCCCACGCCCAGAAGGTCGGGGTGACCGGGGTGCCTTTCTTCATTGTCGACGGCAAGCTCGCGGTTTCGGGCGCGCAGACGCCGGATGTCTGGACCAAGGTCTTTGCCCAGCTTGCGCGCGAGACGGCGTGAGCGAGAATATCTCCGGTTTTCGTTTGCCTCCGCGCTGGTCTAGAAGGGGCCGGCGGGGGGCAGAGTCGAGATGAGATCGGACGCGACGACACGGGCCGTTACGACTGCGGACGGCCGATTGACGATCGAGGGCGAGCGCAATGCGTTCGTACAGAGCCCGGCCCGGCACCTCCTTCTTGAAACGGGGCCGCTCGATGTGGTCTCAGGCTATGCCAGCCAGAACGGTTCGCTCGGTTCCGCTGCTAGACTTCGCGGATTTGGCTCCCTGGGGCGCGATTGGCTCGGGCGTGCCGGATTTGCGGACCGTGCTCAGCACGTCGCGCTGAGCATACGGGCCCTTCCTGAAACCGGCGAAGGCAAGATGCTGCTCAGGCTGGGTTTTGACGACGAAGCGGATGCTCCGCATGCCGGGGCCTTTTCGGCCGATCTTTTCGTCTCCGCACCGGTCTATGCCGAATTGAAGAGCGATCTGCAGGCGGGCCTGGTCGATGCCATCTCGATCTCGGCGGCGACCAATCTCTGGATCAGCGATGCCGATCGCGATCCGCCGGCCGGCGGCCCTGTGACCTGGTATCTCGGTATCGAGGCGGACGGTCGCACGAGTGGCAGTGCCAAGGGGCTGGTGCAGAGCCTGAGCTGGTCTCAGCGCGGGCGCAGGCAGGAAGAGCCGCATCCGGTGCTTGCTGTCCATCCCACTGGAGCTGCGGGTGAAGACCCGGAGGACGGTATCGAGTTCCGCAAGCTGCGCCAGATGACCGTGCTCAATCGCTGGATGATGAATCTGCTGATTGCGCTGATCGCCATCATGTTCGTGCTGGCTTTGAAGTGATGTTCATGTGCGAAGGTCYGATGTGATGGGTGTCGTCCGCTATCTCAGCCACCCCCAGGTCAAGATTGATCCAGCCGTGCCTGTGCCCGATTGGGGGCTGTCGGATATCGGCCGGGCACGGGCCCAGGCCTTTGCGGCTGCGCCTGGGCTCGTCGGAACCCGGCTCGTCGTCTCGTCGGCCGAGCGCAAGGCGATCGAGACGGCCGAATGCGTCGCGGAGCAGCTCGGCCTCACCGTCAAGATCCGCGAGGCCATGCACGAGAACGATCGGTCGGCCACGGGTTTCCTGCCGCCGTCGGAATTCGAGAAGGTGGCCGACGAGTTCTTCGCCAATCCCGAGCTGAGCGTTCGCGGCTGGGAGCGTGCGCTCGATGCGCAGTTGCGGATCGTTCGGGAAACAGAAGCCGTACTGGCCGCGGCGGGGGATGGCGACATTCTGCTCGTCGGCCATGGCGGGGTCGGCACCTTGCTGCTCTGCGCTACGTCTGGCTGGCCGATCAAGCGCCTGCGCGATCAGCCCGCAGGCGGTGGCAATCTCTTCGCATTCGACGTAACGACGCGAATCGTGCAGCACGGCTGGCAATCGATTGAGGAGTTCGCAGCGTTATGACCGCCAAGATCAACGATCTTCGTGACCGCATGATCGTGGCGCTCGACGTGCCGACGATCTGGGACGCCTACCGCATCGTGTCCGAACTGGGCGATGGGGCGAGTTTCTACAAGATCGGCTACCGCCTCGCCTTTGCCGGCGGGCTCGACCTGTCCCGTCAGCTGATCTCGGAGGGCAAGAAGGTCTTTCTCGACCTCAAGCTGCACGACATCGGCAACACGGTCACCGAGGGGGTCGATTCCCTGACCAAGCTCGGCGTCACCTTCCTCACCGTCCACGCCTATCCGCAGACCATGCGCGGAGCGGTCGAGGGGCGGGCCGACTCCGATCTGAAGCTGCTCGCCGTCACCGCGCTCACCTCCTACGATGATGGCGATCTGCGCGATGCCGGCTACGGCCTCGCCGTGCGCGATCTCGTGCGCCTGCGTGCCCAGCAGGCCCGCAGCGCGGGCATCGACGGTATCGTCTGCTCCGCCGCCGAGACCGAGATCGTGCGCGACATCATTGGTCCCGACATGGTCATCGTGACGCCCGGCATTCGCCCCGCGGGAAGTGCCGCCGGCGACCAGAAGCGGACCCTGACGCCCGGCGAGGCGATCCGCGTCGGCGCCGACTATCTCGTCATCGGGCGCCCCATTATCCGCGCGGCTGACCCGCGTGCGGCGGCTGCCGCGATCATGGACGAGATCGCCGCGGCTTCGTAGTCTGGCCGGATCAGGTTTCAACCAAAGAACGGAAGCTGGAAATGCCCAAGGGATATGTCATCGGTCGCGCCATGGTCTCCAACGCGACGCTCTGGGCGGTCTACGCCGCCAAGGCCTCCGAGGTGATCAAGCAGTATGGCGGTACGCCGATCGTGCGTGGCGGCCAGATGACGGTGGCCGAAGGCGAGGGCCGGGCCCGCAACGTCGTCATCGAATTCAAGGATTTCGAGACGGCCAAGGCCTATGCGAATTCGCCGGAATATGCTGCGGCCCGCAAGGAGCGCGAAGGCGCTGGCGAGATCGATCTCGTTGTCGTGGAAGGGCTCTGAGCCATGGCGAAGGGATATTGGGTCGCCCGCGTCGATGTCGAGGATCCGGAGGCATACGCCAGGTATCGCACCCTGAATGCCATCGCCTTCGCCAAATTCGGCGCGAAGTTCCTGGTGCGTGGCGGCGAGTACAAACTCGCGCGCGGCGAGGGACGCAAGCACAACGTCGTCATCGAGTTCAAGGACGAGGCAACGGCGCGCGCCTGCTACGAGTCGCCTGAATACCAGGAGGCGACCAAGCATCTGGCGCAGGCGGGTCAGTCCGACCTCGTCATCATCGGGGGCTATGACGGGCCTCAGCCCGGCGCGTGATGCCTCCGCACCAGCGATAGCGCGCCTGCAATCGCATCGCCTCTGACGGCGGAGAGCCTGCGCCTGACATCGGGCGCAAGCCAGGCCTCCATCGCGGAGGACAGGCCGCCGATCAGCGCAACGCGTGGCACCTCGCGCTCGAACAAGGTGCGCACCATGGCGTCGATCAGGGCCGCGCCATTCTGCATGATGGCCCGGGCATGCGAGTCGCCGAGGTCCGCATGGCGCAGCACCAGGGGCGCGAGCGTCGCGTAATCCGTGGCGTGGGCCTTGTCCATCCAGGCGATGACCTCGAACGGATCGCCCTGGAACCTGGCCAGGACGTCCGTCGTGAAGCGCGTTTGCGGCTCCCGGCCGTCATGGGCACGCAGCGAGACGCGAATGGCGGCAAGGCCGAGATCGGCGCCGCTGCCCTCGTCACCAACCGGGAAGCCGTAGCCGCCAATCCGAATCTCGCGTCCGTCGACGCGGGCGAGGCCGATCGAGCCGGTGCCGATGATGATGATCCCACCGTCCTCACCGGCATGAGCGCCAAGGCAGGCGCCGAGCCCATCGCTCTCGAAGACTGTGACGGCGAAGGGGCTTGTCCAGCCTGCAAGCTCCTCCTGCATGCCCTTGCGGCCGATGCCGGCAAGGCAGATTCCGGCGCGGACCCGACTGAACTGATCCTCGCTGAGGCCAGCCTCGCTCATCGCGCCGCGCGCTGCCTGCATCACCGCGGCAAGCGAGGCCTCCAGACCGAGACGGAGCGAGGCCGGCCCCGCGATGCCCGAGCCGAGCACCTCTCCCTGGGCGGTCTCGAGCCGGCAGCGGCAGCCAGTGCCGCCGCCATCGACACCAAGATACAGATCGGCCACAGCGCTCATGCGCCGACCCGTTCGATATCGGCGCCGCAGCGCCTGAGCTTGCGGTCGAGAGCCTCATAGCCGCGGTCGAGATGGTAGATGCGGCTGACCACGGTCTCGCCCTCGGCAGCGAGCCCTGCGAGCACGAGGCTGACCGAGGCGCGCAGGTCGGTCGCCATGACCGGCGCCGCCTTGAGCGCTTCGACGCCGCGCACCATGGCGCTGGTACCCTTCAGCGTGATGTCGGCGCCGAGCCGGACCAGCTCCGGGACATGCATGAAGCGGTTCTCGAACACCGTTTCGCGGATCAGCGAGGTACCGTCCGCCACGCTCATCAGCGCCATGAACTGCGCCTGCAGATCGGTCGAGAACCCGGGATAGGCCTGGGTCATGATGTCGATGCCGGTGAGACGGCCTGGCCGCGACACCATCAGCCCGCGATCGGTCGGCCAGAGTCTGACGCCGGCGGCTTCGAGCGCTTCGCCGACGGCTGCGAGATGTTCGAGCCGTGCGCCGACCAGTTMGAGTTCGCCGCCGGTGATCGCGGCCGCAACCGCATAGGTGCCTGCCTCGATGCGGTCGGCGACGATCTCATATGTCGCTGGCCTGAAGCTCTGGGCGCCCTGGACCTGCAGGCGATGGCTGCCGATACCCTCGATCCTGACGCCCATTGCGACGAGGCAGCGGGCGAGGTCGAGGACCTCCGGTTCCTTCGCCGCGTTGACGATCTCGGTTTCGCCGCTGGCAAGGCCCGCCGCCAGCAAGGCGGTTTCGGTGGCTCCGACCGAGGAGAAGGGAAAGACGATGCGCGCGCCGCGCAGACCGGCGGGAGCATTTGCCTCGATATAGCCGCCGGCGACGCTGATTTCGGCGCCGAGGGCCTCAAGCGCCTTCAGGTGAAGGTCGACCGGGCGTGCGCCGATCGCGCAGCCGCCGGGCAGGGAGACGCGGGCATGGCCGAAGCGGGCGATGAGCGGCCCCAGCACCAGAATGGTCGCGCGCATCTTGCGGACGATGTCATAGCTCGCATCCCGCGGCGCGGCTTCGCTGGCGTTGAGCGTCAGCGCATCCGCCGCGCGCCCGGAGAAGCTGACGCCGTACCCTTCCAGCAGGGCCTGCATTGTCCCGATATCGACCACATCAGGCAGGTTGCGCAGGGTCAGTGGCTTGTCGGAGAGGAGCGCGGCTGCAAAGGCAGGCAAGGCGGCATTCTTGGCGCCGCGGATATCGACGGTTCCGGACAGCCGCTGGCCGCCGCGGATCAGGAGCTTGTCCATCAGGGGGCCTCTTGCGCGCGTTCGGGGGACTTCTCATAGCGCAGGAAGCGGTGCTCCGCGCCGGCGAAATCGCGGCTGTACTCGCTGGCTCGATGCCAGCCAGCCCGCTCATAGAAGCGTCGCGCGCCCATATTGGCCGCGAAGACCTCGAGCGAGCAGGCGCCATTCGCCTCGGCATGGGAGAGCAGGGCTGCTCCATGGCGGCGGCCGGTCTCGGCCACGAAAAGCATGATGACATGACCGTCGAGCAGCAGCAGGACGCCTCTGACGCCGCCATCGTCCAGGACTGTGAGATGCTCCAGGTCCCGTTCGAACCGGGCCTCGAAATGCGCAACGTCATAGGTCGACGCCGCATCGCCGATGATGGGACGGAAGCTGGTCTGATAGGCTTGCGCAAGGATGGCTGCCGCCGGAGCGATATCGCCAGGCTCTGCCTTGCGGATGATCACGACCGGCCCCGCAGACGGGGATCGAGTTCATCGCGGAGCGCGTCGCCGAGCAGGTTGAAGCCGAGCGAGAGGAAGAGGATGCCGAGCCCGGCGAAGATCGCGTTCCAGGGCGAGAGCAGCACGAAATTGCGCCCTTCCGCCAGCATCAGCCCGAGCGAGGGCGTCGGCGGCTGGGTACCGAGGCCGAGGAAGGAGAGCGAGGCCTCGACCAGGATGGCGGCCGACAGCAGCAACGAGGTCTGGACCAGGATCACGGAGGCCAGATTGGGCAGGATATGGCGCAGCATGATGCGCAGGTCCGAGGCGCCGATCGAGCGGATGCCGGCGACGAAGTCGCTCTCGACCAGAACGAGGGCCGGGCCACGGATCAGTCGTGCGAAGATCGGCACATAGACGACCGCAATCGCGATGGCGGCGCTTTCCGTTCGCGGCCCGAGCATGGCGATGATGCCGATGGCGAGCAGCATCACGGGAAAGGCGAAGAGAATGTCCATCAGCCGCATCACGATGCGCTCGCACCAGCTGCGATAGAAGGCTGCGAGGAGGCCGAGGCCGCCCCCGACGAGCAGCGCGAGGCCGACGGCGATGCCGCAGGCGATCAGGGCGGTGCGGTAGCCATAGAGGATGCGCGCCAGGATATCGCGGCCGAGATGATCGGTGCCAAGCCAATGCGCGAGGCTCGGCCCCTTCAGGCGGGCGACGATGTCCTGGGCGAGCGGGTCATAGGGCGCAATCAGGGGGGCGGCGAGCGCCAGCACGATCTGCAGCGTGACGATGATGCCCGCTGCGATGGCGATACGGCGGCTCTGGCTCATCACGTAGTCCTGAGCCTTGGGTCGATCAGCGCATAGGCGAGATCGACCAGGGCGTTCACCAGCACGAAGCCGACGGTGACGATGAGGATGGTGGCCTGGACCAGCGGGTAGTTCCGCTCGGCGATGCCGCCGAGGATCAGCCGCCCGAGGCCCGGAATCGAGAAGACCTGCTCGACCACGATCGCGCCCCCAAGCAGATAGCCCGTCATGATGCCGACGCTGGTGACGAAGGGAATGAGCGCGTTGCGGAGCGCATGCCGGTAGAGCACCGCGGTCTCCGAAAGCCCCTTGGCGCGGGCCGTGCGGATATAGTCCTGGCTGAGCGCGTCGAGCATCGCTGTGCGGACAAGGCGCGACAGATTGGCAAGGATCGGCAATGCCAGCGCGATCGCCGGCAGCAGCAGCCGCTGCAGGTTACCGAGCGGGTCCTCGCTGAACGGGACATAGCCGAGCGAGGCGAAGCTTGGGGCCAGGCTTGCCACGGTGATCAGCATGACGATGCCGAGCCAGAAGGACGGGATGGTGAGCCCCGCGATCGCGCCGATGCGCAGGACGAGATCAGCCCGTCCGCCGCGCCAATGCGCCATCAGGCAACCGACGGGCACAGCGAGGCCGGCGCCGATGACGAGCGCCAGCACGGTGAGCTGCAGGGTCGGCCAGATCTGGGCCGTGATTTCCTGGAGCACCGGCCGGCCGGTCCAGATCGAGGTGCCGAAGTCACCGTGGAGCGCTCGCCCGAGCCAGCTCAGATATTGCTCGAGCAGCGGCCGGTCGAGCCCGAGTTCGCTGCGCATCGCCGCAACGCGTTCCGGCGTCACTTCGGTATTGGCGCCGAGCATGATCGCGACCGCATCGCCCGGGATCAGCCGGATCATCATGAAGACGATCACGGAGATTCCGAAGAGCACGATCGCGAGGTCGAGGCAGCGCTGGAGCAGATGGCGGAGCATGCCTCGACCGTGCCGGATCAGCGCAGGCTGGCGCGGCCGAGCGAGACCAGCGAGCGGTTGGCGTAGATGTCATAGCCCTGCAGGTTGCCGCGCACGGCGCTGAACAGGGTGGGATAGGCGATATGGGCCGCCGGGCCCGAGCAACCGAGGATCTTTTGCGCGTCGCGATACGCCGCCTGCCGCGCTGGCTTGTCGAGTGTCGCGCGGCCCTTGTCGAGCAGCGCATCGAGCTCGGGGTTGCTGTACTTGAAGACGTTGGTCGATCCTCCCGTGCGGAACGCGCGGTAGAAATAGTCGTCGGGCTCGATGCTGCCGGCATTGGTCGAGGCGAAGAGGTCGAAATTCGAGTTGCGCCAGTCCTGTACGAACTGGCCTAGCTCGGGGTTCTTCAGCTCCACCTTGAAGCCGGCCTTGCCGAGCTGCTGCTGCACGACCTGGGCGATGTCGCGGATGTCCTGCCGCGGCAGGACCGTCATGTTGACCGAGATCGGCGTGGCGATGCCGGCTTCCTTGAGCAGTGCCTGGGCCTTGGCCGGATCATGCGTGTAGCAGGGCAGGTCCTTCACATCGACCGCCCAGTCCTTCAGCACGGGAGGCAGCGGGGCAGCCGGTGCACCGCTGCCGAACAGCGCTGCGTCGATGATCTCCTTGCGGTTCAGGGCGTAGTTCAGCGCCTCGCGCACCTTCGGATTGTCGAAGGGCGGCTTGGAGACGTTCATGCCGATCAGCGTGTAGGCGAGCTCCATCGTCTCGCGGATCGCCACATTGGGCTTGCCCTTGAGCTGAAGCGCGGTGGCTGCATCGATATGCGGCAGCAGCGCGAACTGGCCATTGCCGATTCCGACCTGGCGCGTGGCCGCTTCGGGAACGAAGTTGAACTTGACGCCTGCAAGCTTCACCTCGGCCGCATTCCAGTAGCCGGCATGCTTGGCGAGTCGGATGAAGCCGTTCGGCTGCCATTCCTCGAACTTGAACGGGCCGGTGCCCATCGGCGCGCGCTGCAGCGCGTCCTTGTTGCCCTCGAGCCCGCGTGGGACGATCGCGATGCCGGTCAATGATGCGAGCAGCGGGGCCGACGGCTCCTTGAGCTTGAGCTTGAGCGTGGTCGCGTCGACGGCCGTTGCGCTTTCCAGCGCTCCGAGGCGGCTCGCGAGCGGCGAGCCGACATCCTTCGAGAGCACCCGCCGCAAGGACGAGGCGGCGTCTTCCGCTTCCATCGGCTTGCCGTCATGGAAGGTCACGCCGGAGCGGAGCTTGAAGGTCACGGTCTTGCCGTCGGCGGACGCGGTCCAGGACTCGGCCAGGCCGGGGATGATGTTGAGGTCCTTGTCGAGCGCGGTCAGTCCTTCATAGATCGGGCCGAGCACGAGCTGCGACGAGGCGAAGGCTGTGACGATATGGGGATCGAGCCCTGCGGGAGAAGCCTCGACGGCGACCTCGAGCACCTGGGCGGACGCAGCACCGGCGATCAACGCGAAGGCCGTGGCAGCGATGCTGCTGCGCAGCGCGCGGCATCGTCCCGAACCCTGCTTCATGGCGCGATACATGGCCCATCCCTCCCGGCAGACGGCGCATTCTCGGGCGCTCGTGCGATCAGTTTCGCATATGGACCACTTAGGGACCAATCTGGACAACGCTTAGCCGATCGCCTAGAGCCAGTGCAAGCCTTGAAGCTTGCCATGGGCATTAGGGAACGGAAGATGCGCGATCTGGCCAAGCAGACACTGACCGCGATCGGCGTGATCAGCGGCACGTCGATGGACGCGATCGACGTCTCCATCGTCGAGAGCGATGGCCGCGAGACGCTCCGCTTCGGCGCCGGCGCTTCCTACCCTTATCCGGCACAGACGCGGCGTGAACTTCAGGCTCTGATTGCCGAGGCCGAACGAGCGGTCAAGGAACCGCTGCTCGAGCTGGAGGCGGCTGTCACCGCCGCCCATCTCGATGCGGTCAGGCGCTTCATGGCCGAACAGGCGCTCGATCCGCAGAGCATCGACCTCGTCGGCCTGCATGGCCAGACCGTCTACCACCGGCCGGAAATCCGCTTCACCCGCCAGCTCATCGACGGGCCGGCGGTTGCAAGAGCGCTTGGCGTCCCGACCGTCGATCGCTTCCGCTACGCCGACGTTGCGGCGGGCGGCGAGGGGGCTCCCTTCGCGCCGCTCTATCACCGTGCGCTGGCGCAGGGGCTGGAGCAGCCCGTGATGGTGCTGAACCTCGGTGGCGTCGGCAATGTCACCTATATCGACGGCGACGACGTGATCGCGTTCGACACCGGTCCGGCCAGCGCGATCCTTGACGATTTCGTCTTGCGGCGGTTGGGCCGTGAATACGATGCCGGCGGGGCACTGGCGGCGAGCGGGCAGATGCGTGAGGACCTCGTGGCAGATTTCATGGCGAATCCGTTTTTCGAACGCCCAGCGCCGAAATCTCTGGACCGCAATGATTTTCATCGCCGCGCCAAGGGCGTGGAAGCTCTCTCCGACGCCGATGGCGCCGCAACCCTCGCCGCCTTTACGGTGGAAAGCGTGGTCGCCGCGCTGCGTCATGTGCCGAAGGCGCCGAGGCGCTGGCTGGTCACGGGCGGCGGTCGCCTGAACAGTCATTTCATGGCGAGGCTGCATGAGCGCCTCGGTGTGCCGGTCGAGCCCGTAGAGGCTGCTGGCTGGGCTGGCGATGTCATCGAGGCGCAGACCTTCGGTTATCTCGCGATCCGCTCGGTCAAGGGCCTGCCGCTCAGCCTGCCCGGCACGACCGGCGTGCCGGAACCGCTGACCGGCGGGCGGCTCAACCTGCCGAGCTAGGCTCAGGACCTATTAATTAGGAATGATCTGTGATTCACGGTCTCTGACGAGGAGGCGGTGATGGATGATTTGTTCCTGCTGAGCGAGCCGCAGATGGCGCGGATTTCGCCGTACTTTCCGCTGTCGCACGGGGTCGCACGGGTCGACGACCGGCGCGTGGTAAGCGGGATCGTCTATGTGATCCGCAACGGCCTGCAATGGAAGGACGCGCCCAAAGGCTACGGCCCGCATAAGACGCTGTACAACCGCTTCATCCGCTGGAGCCGGCTCGGCGTGTTTGACCGGATATTCGCGGGCCTGGCCGGCGACGGACCGAAACCCGAGCGGATCATGATCGACGCCACGCATCTCAAGGCCCATCGCACGGCGGCGAGCCTGCTCAAAAAGGGGCTGTTCCCCGTCGTATCGGGCGCACCAAGGGCGGACTGAACTCCAAGCTCCACACCGTCTGCGACGGTGAAGGCCGCCCGATCATCCTGCTGCTCTCGGAAGGCCAGATGAGTGACCACAAGGGCGCAAGCCTCGTGCTCGACGCGCTGCCGCCCGCCAAGGCCCTGATCGCCGATCGCGGGTACGACAGCGCGACATTCCGCGAGGCGCTTCTCGCCAAGGGCATCGAGCCCTGCATCCCGTCGAGCCGGAGCCGCAAGATCCCCTTCGAATACAACAGGGTGCTCTACCGCCAGCGCCACAAGGTCGAGAACCTCTTCGCAAAGCTCAAGGACTGGCGGCGCATCGCAACCCGATACGATCGCTGCGCTCACACATTCTTCTCAGCCATCTGTATCGCGGCAGCCGTCATCTTCTGGATCTAAGCAATGAGTCCTGAGCCTAGCACTACTTTGGCAGATTTTTAGAATGGCTGGCGTTTTTGGGATTCCCGGGGCGCGATTTGCGTGATTCATAGGGGGTCGGCTTTCTGGAGGGCCGGCCATGGACGATACTTGGAAGTCCGATCTTGAGGGGTGGCTTTCGCCCTTTCTGGATGCTCTACGGCACAAGGTGCGGGCGAGGATGTGTCCGGCTTATGTGGCGGGGCTGATCGGCGCGGGAGATCGCAAGAGCATCCAGCCGATGGCGGCCCGCGACGGCGGTGTCGGCTACGACCAGCTTCATCACTTCATCGCCAGCGGTGTTTGGGACACCGTGCCGCTGGAGAAGGTCTTGCTCACCGAGGCGGACAGGATGGTCGGCGGCGCGGACGCCTGGCTGATCGTTGACGACACGGCTCTGCCGAAGAAGGGCGAGCGCTCGGTCGGTGTCGCGCCGCAATACGCCTCGGCCCTGGGCAAGAACGCGAACTGCCAGACACTGGTGTCGCTGACGCTGGCTTCCGGCGAGGTTCCGATCATGGTGGGGTTGCGGCTGTTCCTGCCCGAGAGCTGGACGAGCGATCCCACACGACTGGCCCGGGCCGGCGTGCCGGACGGTCATGGAGGCTACCGGACCAAGCCCGAGATCGCGCTCGCCGAGATCGATCGGGCGCGCACGGCCGGCCTGCGCTTCGGCTGTGTGCTGGCCGATGCCGGTTATGGCCTCTCTGCGCCGTTCCGTCAGGCTTTGAGCGAGCGTGGCCTCACCTGGGCCGTCGGCATAGGAGCGCGCCAGAAGGTCTATCCGGTCGACGTGGCTCTCGTCTTCCCCGTCTCCGGGCGCGGCCGCCCGCGCAAGAACCATGTGCCCGATGCGAAGTCGGTCTCGGCGGAGAAGACGCTGGCGGCGGCGCCCTGGCGCACGCTCAGCTGGCGGCGTGGGACCAAGGGGCTGCTGAAAGCCCGCTTCGCCGCCATGCGGATCAAGGTGGCCGACGGGCCGCCCCAGAGGATCGGCGACATGGGACAGCAGCATCTGCCGGGAGAAGAGGCCTGGCTGATCGGCGAACACCGCTCGAATGGAGAGCGCAAATATTACCTCTCGAACCTGCCCGCCGACACCTCGCTCAAGCGCCTGGCCGGCGCGATCAAGGCGCGCTGGATCTGCGAGCAGGCGCATCAGCAGTTGAAGGAGGAGCTCGGGCTCGACCACTTCGAGGGACGATCATGGACGGGGCTGCATCGGCACGCCCTCATGACCATGATCGCCTATGCCTTCCTTCAATCCCGGCGCCTCAAGCAGGCGAAGCGGGAAAAAAAGAATCCAGGGCCCGCCACCGCAGCCGACCCTGCCAAAGGTCCGCGCGGCCATCATCGCCAAGCTCGAACGGCCGCCGCCAACACGATGTCCGCATTGCCGCCGACAACTCAGTTCTAAAAATCTGCCAAAGTAGTGCTAGTCTTCGCGTCGGCGGCGCGCTTCGGGCAGCCAGCGCCGGGCCCCGCATCGCAGCATCCGCAATCCGACCTTTGGCGGCGCAGCCCAATGATGAATTGGCCCGCCGCGGCGCGATCGGCTGGCTTGCCTTGCCGTGAAGCGAGAATCGGGTCGGCGTGGTTGGTCCGACAACCGAGCAAAACGAGGGACGCTGGTCGAGGCCGCATGCCTTCCAGACGAAACAACTCTTCCCTGTCGGTTCCTCGCTTGCTACTGGGCTAAAGTGGACTTATTTTGGTCTGGTCACGAGGGGCTATCCATGGCGACTGAAGACGTCAGCGCGCGCTTTCGAGAACTTGATGCCTGGGGCGACCTCGACATCCTCAAGGCGCTTTACGAAGGCCAGCTTGCAGCGGTCGCCACCATCGCGTCGTCCTTGCCGGCGATTGCGGAAGCCGTTGCCGCGGCCGTGCCGCGCCTCGAGGCCGGTGGCCGCCTGATCTATGCAGGTGCCGGCACCTCGGGCCGCATCGGCGTGCAGGACGGCGCGGAACTGACCCCGACCTTCGACTGGCCGGAAGAGCGGTTGGCCTTCGCCATCGCTGGCGGCGACGAGGCGATCCTCCACGCCGTCGAGAATGCCGAGGATTCGGTTGATGACGGCGCGGGCGCGATGCGCCGCACCGATGTCGGGCCGAACGACGTCGTGATCGGTCTCGCTGCCAGCGGCCGCACGCCTTACACGCTCGCCGCCATCGGGGAAGCCAAGGCGCGTGGCGCCCTGACCATCGGCGTCGCCAATAACCGCGGCTCGGCACTGCTGCGCACGGCGGATCTCGGCATCCTCACCGAAACCGGGGAAGAGGTCGTTGCCGGCTCCACCCGGATGAAGGCCGGAACCGCCCAGAAGATCGTGCTCAACCTGTTCTCGACGCTGCTGATGATTCGTCTCGGCCGGGTCTATCGCGGCCTGATGGTCCATATGCGCGCGACCAATGCCAAGCTCCGGCTGCGGGCGGCGCAGATGGTCGAGATGATCACCGGATGCGGCATGGAGGCCGCCGCCCGCCATCTCGACCGCGCCGGCGGCGATGTGAAGCGCGCCGTGCTGCTTGCAAGCGGCGCCGAGGCTGCCTTGGCCGAGAGCTTGCTCGCTCGCCATCATGGCAATCTGCGCCTGGCCCTGTTCGATCTCGGCGTCGGGACGAACGGCCCGGCCAAGGCGCCTCCAAGGGCGGCCCGGTGAGCGAAACCTCACCCGGGCGCGGTCCGCGGCGTCCGCGCGAGGGCGCGTCCGACGCTGCCCCCGAAGCGATGCCGGCCAAGCAGCAGGCGATCCTTCAGGCGCTCGCCGGAGACGACCCGACGCCACGTTATCTCAGGCTCGCCGGCGCTCTGTCCCGGCTGATCGAGACCGAGGTCTTCCTTCCCGGCGATGCCGTTCCCTCCGAGCGCGACCTCGCCCAGCTGACCGGCTATGCCCGGGTCACCGTGCGCAATGCCATCGACGAGCTCATTCGCAGCGGCGCGTTGTCGCGACGGCATGGCTCGGGCACCTTCGTCGCCTCGCGTATGGAGCAGCCGCTCTCGGTCCTGGCGAGTTTCTCGACCGATATCGAGAACCGCGGCGGCCGGCCGGGCTCGATCTGGCTGTCGAAGGAGCTGGCGCGGCCGAAGCCGCAGGAATCGATGGCGCTGGGTCTCGGACCGAGCGACGCTGTCGTCCGGTTGATCCGGGTCAGAACGGCGGATGGAGAGCCGCTGGCGATCGAATGCGCCGTCGTGCCCGCCACCATCCTGCCGTCGCCGGATCTGATCGAAACCTCGCTCTACGCCGCGCTCGCGCAGAGGGGGGCAGCACCTGCCCATGGCGTGCAGCGCATCCATGCCGGCCTCGCGACGGCGGATGAGGCAAAGCATCTCGGCATTCCGGCAGGCAGCGCGCTGCTCAGGATCGAGCGCCGTGCGTTTCTCGGCAATGGCAAGCCGGTCGAGTTCACGCTCTCCGCCTATCGCGGCGATCGCTATGATTTTGTCGCGACCTTGAAGGGCGAAGCGATGGGGCCGCAATCGTGACACTGCAGGATCGAAACCCCTCCCGCATGTCAGCCGAGATCGCTGAAATCCCCGAGGCCGCGACGCGGCTTCTGCAGGAGGGGCAAGGCGAGATTGCGCGCGTCGCCGATGCGCTGCAGATGTCGCGCGTCAGCCATGTCGTCGTCAGCGGCCGGGGCAGTTCCGGCCATGCAGGCACGCATCTGCGCTATCTCATCGAGACCCGCCTGGGCTTGAGCTCTGCGGCGGCGGCCCCTTCGGTGGTGACGCGCTATGGCGCAAGCCCGCGTCTCAGGGAGGCGCTCTATATCCTGATCTCGCAGTCTGGCCGCAGCCCCGATCTGGTGGCGGCGGCCGAGCAGGCGACAGAGGCCGGGGCGCAAACGGTCGCCATCGTCAATGATCCCGATTCCCCTGCCGCTCGGGCCTGCCGCCATGTCATCCCGATCGCGGCAGGTCCCGAGCTCGCCGTGGCCGCAACAAAGACCGTTGTGAACACGATGCTGGCCGGCATGCTGCTGGTCGCGCGTCTGAGCAGGGACGCTGCGCTCGCGACATCTGCGCAATCGGCTCCCGAACGTCTTGCCCAGGCGCTCACCCTCGACTGGTCGGCCTGGGCGCGCCGGCTGTCCGATGCACCGGCGGGTTTCGTCATCGGGCGCGGTCTGACGCTGGGACCAGCGCGCGAGGCCGCGCTCAAGGCGGCCGAGGTCCTGGGCGTGCCCGTGCTGGCGTTCAGCTCGGCGGAAGTCCTGCACGGACCCAAGGCCGCGATCCGGAGCGAGCATCCGATCCTCGGCCTCAATGCCGGTGGTGAGGTTTCGGAGAGCATCGAGGAGGCCCTGGCGACGCTTCGTCACGAGGGGGCGTCGATCTTCTCGGGAAGCGGACTGYGGCCGACACTCCCGGGACTGGCAGCGGGCGACCCGGCGCTCGACGCGATCGCGCTGCTGGTGCCCGTCTATCGCGCGCTGGAAGCCGAGGCGGTGCGGCTTGGCCGCGATGTCGACCGTCCACCGGGGTTGGTCAAGGTCACGGAGACGCTGTGATGGCAGCGCGGCGGCAGGGCTGGCGTGCGCGGCGCCTGTTCGATGGCGAGCGGATCTGGCCGGATCGCCTCGTCATCGCCGAGGATGGGATCGTCACCGAGATGCTGCCGTCAAGCGCGCAGCCGCACTGCGTGATCGAGGAACTGCCGGATGACGGCGTGCTCGCGCCGGGCTTCATCGATGTTCAGGTCAATGGCGGTGGCGGCGTCATGCTGAACGATACACTGAGCTGCGACGGCATAGCTGCGATCAGCGCTGCCCATGCCCGCTTCGGCACGCGGTTCCTGCTGCCGACCCTCATCAGCGCCAGCAGGGCAGATATCGCGAAGGCCATCGCAGCCGCACGCGAAGCGATTGCGCGCGCTGTGCCGGGCGTTCTCGGCATTCACATCGAGGGCCCCTTCATCAATCCCGAACGTCGTGGCGCGCATCTGGTCGCCAATCTCCTGCGGCCCGAGCCGGAGGATGTCGATCTGTTGACGTCGCTCGGCGCCGCTGGCGTGACACTGGTGACGCTCGCGCCCGAATGCGTGCCTTCCGGCTTCATCCGCGCGCTGGTCGCGCGTGGCGTCAAGGTCTGCGCGGGCCATTCCAACGCGAGCGCGGCTGAGATGGCGGCGGCCCATGCCGAGGGCCTGAGCGGTGCCACCCATTTGTTCAACGCCATGTCGCAGCTCGGCTCGCGCGAGCCGGGCGTGGTCGGTTCCGTGATGTCGGGCATGGGGTTGACCGCGGGCATCATCGCGGACGGGCACCATGTCGCCTGGCCGTCCTTTCAGGCTGCGTTTCGCGCGATCGGGCCGGACAGGATGATGCTTGTCACCGACGCGATGGCGACGATCGGCGCCGACGGGGATGCCTTCGAACTCTTCGGCGAGACGATTCATGTCAGCGGCGGCCGGCTCGTCAATGCCGAGGGCCGCCTCGCAGGCGCTCATCTCGACATGAATGCCGCGATTCTCAATGCCTATCGGCACGGCGGCGCGACGCTTGAGCAGGCCTTGGCGATGGCGAGCGCAACGCCTGCGGCCTATCTCGGGCTATCCACCAGCCATGGCCGGATCGCGCCGGGGCGGCGGGCGGAATTCTCCGTGCTGCGCACCGGCGGCTAGTTCCGCAGAGCGGATATCGTATCCTGCCGGAGGGCTTGGCCTTCTGTGATCGCGTCGGCTTCCCCGACGATCGCAATCCGCTCTTCGGGCCGATGGTTGGCGCCATCGGCTCAGGTGAGCCTGTTCCTGAACATCCAGGCGGCGAAGGGCAGGGTCACGGCGGCAATGGCGACGAGCGCCAGCATCTCCGGCAAGAGCTGCCTGATTCCGGCACCCTCCAGATAGATTTGATGCGTGATGCTGATGGCGTAGCGCAGCGGGTTGATCAGGGTGAAGTACTGCAGGATCTCGGGCATGTTGCCGATCGGCGCCGTCAGGCCCGAGAGCAGCATGAACGGCATCAGCAGCACGAATGAGCCGATCATTGCCTGCTGCATATTGCCCGCGATGGACGAGATGAAGAGGCCGATCCCGACCGATGCCGAGAGGAACAGGAAGAGGCCGAGATAGAGCATCGCAAAACTGCCGGAGAACGGGATCTGGAACCAGAGTTGCGCCACCAGCAGAATCAGCGTCGACTGGGCGAGCCCGATCAGCATGGCGGGGACTGCCTTGCCGACCATGATCTCCGAGGGCCGGAACGGCGTCACCAGCAACTGATCGAATGTGCCTTCCTCGCGCTCTCGCGCCACCGACATCGCAGTCAGCATCATCGTCATCATCATGGTGATGGTGCCGATCAGGGCCGGAACCATGTACCAGCGCGTTTCGAGGGYGGGGTTGTACCAGGCCCGTGTGGTCATGCGAACGGGTGGGCCGGGCTGGCCGTGCGAACTCTGCCAGTCGGCTCCAAAGCCGGTGACGATCTGGCTGACATAGGTTTGGGCGGTACCCGCGGTGTTTGAGTTGCGCCCGTCGGCGATGACTTGCACGGCGGGCGCGGTCCCCGCCTGCAGACCGCGCTCGAAATCGTAGGGAATGGTGATCACCAGCAAGGCGCGCTGGTCGTTGATGATGTCGGCGATCTGGCGCTCGACGTCGAGCGTGGCGACCCGCGTGAAGGTGCCGGAACCGTCCAGGCGCGCGATCAGTGCGCGCGAGACGGCGCTTCGATCGTGGTCGAGCAGTGCATAGGACACGTTGTTGAGGTCATAGGTCGCGGCATAGCCGAAGATCAGGCACTGCAGGACCGGTGGGGCGATCAGGGAGATGCGGCTCTTCGGATCCTTCAGGATCGCGAGCAGTTCCTTGCGGATTAGGGCGAGGATGCGCAGCAGCGTGTCGAGCATGGCCCACCTCACACGATGGTCTTGCGCGTCGCGCGTATCGCAAGCGCGATCAGCACTGCGGCCATGACGGCCAGCACCGCAGCATTCGGCAGGATTACCGGCCAGATGTCCCCGGCGAGGAACAGGGTCTGCAGAACGCTGACGAAATAGCGCGCCGGGAAGATATGCGTGATCACCTGGATCGCGACCGGCATGCTGCGGATGTCGAACATGAAGCCGGACAGCATCATCGCCGGGAGAAAGGTGGCGATGATCGTGATCTGGCTCGCGACGAACTGGCTCTTGGTCAGTGAGGAGATCAACAGGCCGATGCCGAGCGCGACAATCAGATAGAGCATCGACACGGCAACGAGCAGCCCGAGCGAGCCTCTGATCGGCACGCCGAAGAGCAGCTTGGCACCAAGGATCGAGAGGGCGAGCCCGATCATGCCGAGGATGAAATAGGGCACGGTCTTGCCAAGCAGGATCTCGCCGGGACGCACGGGCGTGACGAACAGCGCCTCGAAGGTTCCGCGCTCCCATTCCCGCGCAACGACAAGCGCGGTCAGCAGCGCACCGATCAGCGTCATCACCAGCACGATCAGGCCGGGAACCAGGAAGTAGCTGCTGTTATTGGCATCGTTGAACCAGAGCCGGCTCTCGATCGAGACTGGCGGACCGGCGATGATGCGGCCCATCGCGGCCTCGCGCGCCATCCAGGTTGCAACGGCACCCTGAGCATRGCCGAGCGAGATGCGGGCGGTATTGGCGTCGGTGCCATGGACCAGCACCTGGATCTCGGCCGTGCCCTGCTCCATCCGGCGCGCGAAATCGGGCGGTATGCGGACAATGGCGTGGACGCGCTTGTCGAGCATCATCCGCTCGGCCTCGGCCATGGTCTTGACCTGCACCGCGTTGAAATAGTCGGAGAGTTCGAAACTCGACGCCGCGCCGCGCGCCTCGGCCGAGATGTCCTCCATGACGATCGCGACCGGGACGTTCTTGACGTCGAAGGAAAGCCCGTAGCCGAAGAGCACGAGCAGCAGCATCGGCATGATCACGCCGATCGCGATGCTGCTCGGGTCGCGCACGACCTGCCAGCCCTCCTTCCGGATCAGCGCCGCGATGCGGCGCAGCCTTGCCATTCCGCCGGTCTGTGAGGTCACGGCGGTCATGCTGCGGGCCTCTGCTCGGCACGCCCGTCACGCGACGTCTCGACGATGGCGATGAAGGCATCTTCCATCGTCGGTTGGCGTCCGTCCTGGGCCGTGGCATGGGCCCYGATCTCGGCCGGCGTGCCTTCTGCCAGGCTGCGTCCGGCATCGAGGATGATGATCCGGTCGCAATATTCTGCTTCCTCCATGAAATGCGTGGTCACGATCACGGTGACGCCCTGCTCGGAGAGCGCCGTGATCCGGCCCCAGAATTCGCGCCGCGCGATCGGATCGGCGCCGCTCGTCGCCTCATCGAGGAAGAGGATGTCCGGCTCGTGCAGCAGGGCGGTGCCCATCGCGAGGCGCTGCTTGAAGCCGCCCGGCAATTGCCCGCTCGGCAGCCGGGAGAAGGCATCGAGCTCGAATTGCTGCTTCGCCCAGGTGATCCGGTCCGCCTTGCGCCTCCCACGCAGCCCATAGGCACTGGCGAAGAAATCGAGATTCTCGTCGACGCTCAACTGGCCGTAGAGCGAGAATTTCTGGGCGACGTAGCCGAGCCTGCGCCGCGCCTCGGCACGAGATGTCCGCAAATCCGCGCCAGCGACACGCAGCGTGCCGTGCGAGGCTGGCAGCAGCCCGCAGAGCATCCGGAACGTGGTGCTCTTGCCGGCGCCGTTGGGGCCGAGAAGCCCGTAGATCTCGCCGCTCCGAACCTCGAAGCTGACATGATCGACAGCGGTGAAATCGCCGAAGGTGCGGACGAGGTCACGCACCTCGACCGCCATGGCGCCGGAACCCGGGGAGGTGGGCTGGTCGAGCGTCATGGCACTGCTGCGTGTGCGCTCGGCGACGGCAGCAAACAGCACCATGAACCCGTCCTCGAAACGTGGCGGCACGCGGCGATGCCGAAGCGTGCCGTCGCCGAGGGGCAGGGCGCCCGTTTCGCTCGGAGCTGCGAGCACGACGCGGACTTGCCCGGCTTCGGGCACGGCATCGATGACGCCGTCCTGCTGAAACAAGCGTGCCTGCAGCGAACGTGCCGGCATTCCCTTGGGCGTCTCGATGATGAAGGTGCGGCCTTCAGCTTTCGCCGTGATCTCGCTCGGCGTGCCCTGCGACAGCACCTTTCCGGCATGCATGACGACTGCATGGTCGCAGAGCTCGGCCTCGTCGAGATAGGAGGTGCTGACGATGACGGTGAGCCCATCCTCGCGCACCAGCTTGAGCACGATCGCCCAGAGCTCGCGCCGCGACAGTGGGTCGACGCCGACGGTCGGCTCGTCCAGCAGCAGTAGTTCGGGAGCACGGACGAGGGTGCAGGCGAGCCCCAGTTTCTGCTTCATGCCGCCGGACAGCTTCCCGGCCAGCCGCTCGCGAAAACGCCCGAGCTGGGTCATCTCGAAGAGGCGAGGGTAGATGTGCTCGCGTTGGTCGGCACCGACGCCGTGCAGATCGGCATAGAGATCGAGGTTCTCCTGGACGCTCAGATCCTCATAGAGCCCGAATTTCTGCGGCATGTAGCCGATGCGGTCCTGTACGGCCTGGGGATCGTCAGCGACGACAATGCCGAGAACGTCGAGCATACCCTCATCGGGTTTCATCAACCCGGCGATCAGCCGTAGCAATGTGGTCTTGCCGGCACCGTCGGGGCCGACGAGGGCGGTCAGCGTGCCTTCCCTGGCTTCGAAGGAGACATCGTCGAGTGCCTTGACGGTTTCGCCGGTGGCCCGGCGGAACGTCTTGTGGAGGGTCCGCGCCGTGACGGGTGAGACGGGCGCGGCGGGGGTCATGGCTTGGTCTTCCCGGTCTCGGGTACAGCAGCGCTGTTTGCGACCGCAGCCTCGGCTCCCGGCAACATCTTGATGGTGGCTGGCATGCCGAGGCGCAGCCTGTCCTGCGGGTCCTCGACGAAGACACGCATCTCGTAGACGAGGCTCGTGCGCAGATCCTCGGTCTGCACCGTTTTCGGGGTGAACTCGGCGACGGGTGAGATGAAGCCGATCYAGCCTTCGAGCGGCTGGTTCGGAAAGCTGTCCGTGGTGACCTGCATCCGCATGCCAGAGCGGACCTGTCCGAGCTTCGGCTCAGCCACATAGGTCCGCACCCATTTCGTGCCGGTCATGGCCAGTGAAAGCACCGGGCGGCTGGGCGAGGCCATCTCGCCGGGTTCCATCAGCCGCGAGCGAACCACGCCGTCGAAGGGAGCAAGCAGCTGCGCATCGACCAATTGGCGCCGGGCGAGCGCAAGCTGCGCCTGGTTGCCGCGGAGCTGTGCCTCTGCCTGCGCGATGTCCTCCGAGCGCGGGCCGGCGAGAGAAAGGTCGAGGGCGCTCTTTGCGACATCGAGCTTTGCCTTGGAGGTCTCGGCAAGAGCCTTGGCGGCATCGAGGTCCTGCTGGCTGACGGCATTCGCGGACAGGGCGCGCCGCCGCTCATATTGCGCGGCGGCGTTGACCGAATCCGCCCTGGCCGATTCCAGGTTGGCGCGGGCCTGGGCGATCTCCTCGGGGCGAGAGCCGTTGCGCAATCGATCGAGTGCGGCCTTCTGGGCCCCGACAATCGCTTCCATCTGGTCGATCTGCGGTTGCAGGCGGCTCGTATCCAGCTTCGCAAGGACCTGGCCGCTGCGAACGACATTGCCCTCCTCGACAAGGATCGCGGCGATGCGTTCGCTGCCGTTGAAGGCCAGCGAGGCCTGCCTGAGATCGACATTGCCGTAGAGGACCAACTCGGATGTCGCGGCGGGGCGGTGGCTAAACCACCAGGCGCCTGCGGCCCCCAAGAGGGCGATGACAGCCAGTATGCGCGGTGCCTTGCTCATGCCTTCAAGGATAGGCGCGTGGTGCAATATGTCAAATCTGAATTTAAATTCTATCTTTCAAATATTCTTGATCGGCGTTAAGCTCGGGTCATGAAACGAGCGATTCCTCAAAAACGACCCGGTCGCCGCGAGGACGGTGCGGCCACCAAGGCGCAGATTCTCGATGCGGCCGGAGAGGTCTTTGCGGAAAAGGGCTTTGATCGCGCCACCGGCAAGGAGATCGCCGAGCGGGCGGGCAGCAATTCTGCTGCCGTGAATTACTATTATGGCGGCATCGACGGGCTCTATGCCGAGGTGTTGGTCGAGGCGCATCGCCGCCTGCTGACCTATGATCGGCTGCTCAAGCTGGCAGAAGCCCCAGGGACTCCGGAGGACAAGCTTCGCACCCTCATTGGTCTCGTGGTCCGCACGATCATGGGGCCCGCCTCCTCGAGCTGGTCCTTGYGGGTCCTGAGCCGTGAGGTGCTGGCTCCAACACCCGCTTTCGCAGTGCTGCGGGATCGCGAGATTCTCCCGAAGAAGCGCATCGTCACCGGGATCGTCGGCGAAATCCTGGGAGTGCCGCATGATCACCCCGTCGTTGCCCGGTGCTGTCTCACTGTCATCGCCCCCTTCGTGGTGATGCTCGTCGGCAACCGCCAGGTCCTCGCGCAGGTCTTTCCCGACCTGGCGTCGGACCGGGGCGCTGTCGACGAGATGGTCGCCCATTTCCAGCGCTTCGCTTTCGGCGGCATCGCTGCCGTGGCAGCGGAACTCGATGCGCGGGAGGAAGCTCGTTCCGCCTGAGGTGATGTGCTGCCGATCAGGCTTGCATCCATCCGACCTCCAACCGTCGGATCCCGCGCCATTGCCTGTGGTCATCGCTAGACACCATCGTCGCATGACTGCCCGCTCCAAAGCTCCATCCGCTGAAGCGTGGAAATCCGAGCTTCTGTGATCTGCGTCATTGAGTGCGGCCCGGCGCAGGCGCAGAATTCTTGTGGCGGGGGGCTGAGAGTTCATGACCCATTCGGGAGGAACGATCATGCAAGCCCAGAGCCTCACGACACTGGCGGCCGGAACGAAATCCATCAGCGCCTCAGCCATCGAGGCGCTCGCCGCGCAGCTTCACGGAAGCGTGCTCGACGAGACTGATGCCGCATATGACGATGCACGCGCGATCTGGAATGGGATGGTCGATCGCAGACCTGGCCTGATCATACGCTGTGCGGTGGCTGCCGATGTCGTCAGCGCTGTGCGATTTGCGCGTGACAACGGACTATTGCTCTCTGTGCGTGGCGGCGGACACGGCATTGCCGGAAATGCCGTCTGCGATGGCGGCCTGATGATCGACCTGTCACCGATGAAATCGGTCCGAGTCGACGAAGCATCGCAGCGCGCCTGGGTCGAGCCGGGCGCTACCCTGGCCGATGTCGACAGGGAAACCCAGGAATTCGGATTGGCGGTGCCGACGGGCATCAATTCGACCACGGGCATTGCCGGCCTGACGCTGGGCGGCGGCTTCGGCTGGATCACGCGGAAGTTCGGGCTTACCCTGGACAACCTGCTGTCGGTCGAGGTGGTGACGGCTGACGGCGAGCTCAGGCGCGCTAGCCAGTCGGAAAATCCGGACCTGTTCTGGGCCCTGCGCGGCGGCGGCGGAAATTTCGGGGTGGCCACCGCGTTCGAATTTCGGCTTCACAAGCTTGGCCCCCAGGTTTTGGCTGGCCTTGTCGTGCATCCCTTCGATGATGCCGAGGCCGTCCTGAAGGAATATCGTCAGGCGCTCGAAGTGGCGCCCGACGAGTTGACCTGTTGGGTCGTGATGCGGCAGGCGCCGCCCCTGCCGTTCCTGCCGGCCGAGTGGCATGGCAAGGAAGTGCTGGTGCTCGCGATGTGCTATTGCGGCGACATCGCCGAAGGCGAAAAGGCAACCGCCAGGCTGCGTTCCATCGGAAAACCGATCGTCGACGTGGTGGGGCCGGCGCCTTTCGCGACGTGGCAACAGGCTTTCGATCCTCTGCTCACAGCCGGTGCCCGCAACTACTGGAAGAGCCACGACTTCACCGAGCTCTCGGACGCGGCGATCAGGATCCTGATTGGCGCGGTGCGTCGCCTCCCGGGGCCGGAATGCGAGATCTTCATCGGCCATGTCGGTGGGGCGGCCGGCCGCGTTGCGGCGGATGCGACCGCCTTTCCGCAGCGCAGCTCCCATTTCGTCATGAATGTTCATGCGCGCTGGCGCGAACAGGGCATGGATCAGGCCTGCATCGCCTGGGCGCGCGCGCTCTTTGATGCCGCAAGGCCGTATTCAGCTGGAACGGCCTATATCAACTTCATGCCGGCAGACGAGATGGACCGCGTCCAGGCGGCTTACGGAGGCAGTTACCATCGCCTTGCCGAGCTGAAGCGGCGCTACGACCCGATGAACCTGTTTCGCATGAACCAGAATGTGAAGCCGACGGCGAGTTCGCAGGCCGCCTGAGCCCAGCTGCCTGAGCAGTTAGGACGAGGTTGGATGGCTGGCCCAGGCCGCAGGGATCGACGCGTATTGTGTCCCTGCGGGCTGGTGCGTCTCCATGGCTTAATGAGACTCTCCGCCGGCGCCGGGCCGGCTCTCCAAAGCGTGCCTTAGGTCCTAGGCGCAATGCGGCAAGCTGGAGCGCCGCTGGATCAGGTCGTCCTTGGCGAAGAGCTCGGCCAGCCAGTCGACGAAGACACGCACCTTGTTGCTGAGATGACGGTTCGGTGGGTAGACGATGTGCAGCGGCTTGGGGGTCGAGCACCAATTCGTCAGCAGCGGTACGAGCCGGCCGGCGGCGATATCCTCCTGCACCATGAAGGTTGGTGCCTGAACGATGCCGAGCCCCGCCAGCGCGGCAGCGACGTAACCAGCACCTTCGTTCAGCGATACGACGAAACGTCCCCTGATCTCGTGGCTTTCCTTACCGTCGGCATAGGTGAAGGGGGCTGTGCGACTGGTCCCGGCATAGCGGTAGCCGACGATGAAATGATCGCCCTCGAGGTCGGTCGGATGCTGGGGCTCGCCATGGCGCTGGACATAGGAGGGGGAGGCGCAGGTCACGAGATACATCTCGCCGATGCGCCGGGCGATCAGGCTCTGGTCCGTGAGCTCGCCGGCCCGGACGGCGCAATCGAGATTTTCCGCCAGCAGATCGGCAGGTCGGTCACTGAGGCCGAGGTCGAGCTGGATGTCGGGATAGCGCGCATGGAATTCAGGCAGGTTCGGGATGATGACGCGCATGGCCAGCGGCGCGCTGACGTCGACGCGCAGGCGCCCGCTCGGCCTGGCCTGTGACGAGGCCATGCTGCCGTCGAGCTCGTCGATTTCGTTCAGGACCCTGAGCGCGCGCTCGTAATAGGCCGCCCCGTCCATCGTCACCGTCACGCGCCGTGTGGTGCGGTTGAGGAGTTTGGCGTGGAGATGCGACTCAAGCTGCTGGATCTGCTTGGTCACCGTCGGCTTGGGGATGTCGAGCAGATCGGCAGCACGGGTGAAGGTGCCGGCTTCGACGACGCGGACAAAGGCGCGCATGGCGCTGAGCTGGTCCATGGCTTTTTCTAACAGGTCGCTTCTTCGATTGTTTCCATATGGAAATAATGAATGAGCTTTACGGGTATTTATTGCCGAAACACGATGGTCTAAATCAGGTTGCATTGCAACAGAAGCCGCCGGGACACGCCATGTCCGCTCAAACCGCCACCCTCGATCGCCCCATCTCCGTCACATGGCGGGACGAGGTGATCGCTGCCAAGCCAGTCTCGCTGGCAGCGCGTGTGTTCATCCCGGCAGAGCTCAACCGCAACACAGCGCTCGTCATGCACCTGCATGGCGGCACCTTCAACGAGGGCTCGCTGGCAAGCGGAGAGGCGGTCGCGACGATCCTGGCTCGCGCCGGTGCCGCTGTCGTTTCGGTCGATTATCCGCTCGCGCCAATGCACCGTTTCCCCGATGTGCTGGAGGCCGTATTTGGTGGCTTGCTGGCGCTCTACAAGGCGCGCAGCCGCTGGGTCGCGAAAAGCGCCCCATTCTACGTCGCTGGCGAAGAAGCCGGCGGCAACCTGGCCGCGGCTCTCGCCATGATGGCGCGGGACCGGCAGGGACCGCCGCTCGCCGGGCAGATCCTGCTCTCGCCGATGCTGGATTCCTGCCTTGGGACCTATTCGCTGCGCGAGGCCGATGCCGGTCCGGTGGGATGTCGCTGGGCCGATGGCTGGCACGACTATCTGGGTTCGCCTGACAAGGCGGCTCATCCCTATGCCGCGCCGCTCAACGCCTCCCGGCTTGCCGGGCTGGCTCCTGCCCTGCTGATCACGGCGGAGGATGATCCGCTGCGTGACGAATGCGCGAGCTATGCCTGTCGGCTGCAGGAAGCGGGTGTCGCGGTCAGTCGCTACGTGCAGACTGCGCCAACCAATTGGCCCGGTGCCTATGCCGAGGCTCCCAAGGAAGGTTCCTGCCTCTGCCTGGCATGTGACCATGTAACCGAGTTCTTCAAATCCACCGCGCCGTCCTGATCGGGGCCAACGCGACCAACTCGATCCTCTCTTCTCTCGCAAGGAATGAACCCATGATTCAGGGAACGATCCGTCATGGCCTGCTGGGCGGAAGCCTGGCCGCCACCATCTCTCTCGCCGCCGTCCTGCTTGTGATGAACGGCTCCGACAAGGCCCAGAGCGATACCGCTCCGGCGGCCGCGCAGGCGACCCCGGTTTTGGTCGCGCTCGTCGAGCAGCGTGAGCTGACCAACTGGGCCGAGTTCTCCGGCCGCCTGGAGGCGATCGAACGCGTCGATGTGCGCTCGCGCGTCGCCGGCGTCGTCGAGGCCGTGCACTTCAAGCAGGGCAACCTCGTCAAGCAGGGCGACCTGCTGATCAGCATCGACCAGGCGCCCTATCTCGCCGAGTTCGAACGCGCCCAGGCCCAGGTCCTGGCTGCCGAAGCCCGGGTGGCGCTTGCCGCCAACGAGCATGAGCGCGGTCAGAAGCTGATGACGACGCAGAACGTGTCGCAGCGCGATCTCGACGCCCGTCTGAATGCTCTTCGTGAAGCGCAGGCCAATCACCGCGCGGCCCAGGCGGCCCTGCAGACAGCGCGGCTGAACCTCGACTACACCCAGATCAGGGCGCCGATCAGTGGCCGGATCGGGCGGCTCGAGGTCACTGTCGGCAATCTCGTCGCAGCCGGGGCGGGGGCTTCGCTGATGACGACACTGGTCTCGGTCGATCCGATCTATGCCAGCTTCAATGCCGACGAGAACACGGTGCTGAGGGCTCTCGGCTCGCTGCCGGCCTCGGATGGTCCGCGTGCGCTGGAGCGCATCCCGGTTCAGATGGGCACGGCGACGCAGGACGGCACT
Source organism: Allobosea sp. 01N443 (assembly GCF_056399325.1). Classification (NCBI taxonomy): domain Bacteria; kingdom Pseudomonadati; phylum Pseudomonadota; class Alphaproteobacteria; order Hyphomicrobiales; family Alloboseaceae; genus Allobosea; species Allobosea sp. 01N443. The sequence continues at coordinate 37,851 of NZ_JBFTRC010000006.1, read as the reverse complement.
CCGATCAACGGCAGGCTGCAATTCGTCGACAACAGTGTCGATGTCGGCAGCGGCACCGTTCGGGTGCGGGCGATCTTCGACAATCCCGATGGCACGCTGATGCCGGGCCAGTTCGTGCGCCTGCGCATGGGCCAGGCCCGGACCGAGCCTGCGCTGGTGATCAATGAGCGCGCGATCGGCACCGACCAGAACAAGAAGTTCGTCTTCGTCGTCGGCGAGGACCTCAAGGCGAGCTGGCGTGAAGTGACGCTTGGCTCGGCCAATGAGGGGCTGCGCATCGTCACCGCCGGGCTCAAGCCGGGCGAAAAAATCGTCGTCAACGGCCTGCAGCGCATTCGTCCGGGCGCAGCTGTCGCTCCCGAGCAGGTGCCGATGGCCGAGAAGTCAGAGCTGCGCCGGGTGGCCGGTGCAGGACCCACGGAAATCGCCCAGCGCTGAGCTGGGACGCCTATCAGAACTCGGGTGCTGACGACGTCGCGTGATGGCGCCCGTCGTCAGGCCTGAGGCGCCCGAAGGGGGCATCTCATKAATCTCTCCAAGTTCTTCATCGATCGCCCGATCTTCGCGGGCGTGCTGTCGGTTCTCATCCTGGTCGCCGGCCTGCTCTCGCTGCGTGTGCTGCCGATCTCGGAATATCCCGAAGTCGTGCCGCCGACCGTGGTGGTGCGCGCGCAATACCCGGGCGCCAATCCTCGCGTCATCGCCGAAACCGTGGCCACGCCGATCGAGGAGCAGATCAACGGCGTCGAGGGCATGCTCTACATGTCCAGCCAGGCGACGACCGACGGCGTGATGACGCTGAACGTCACCTTCAAGCTCGGCACCGATCCCGACAAGGCACAGCAGCTCGTGCAGAACCGCGTCTCGCAGGCGGAGCCCCGCTTGCCGGAAGAGGTGCGGCGCCTCGGCGTCACCACGATCAAGAGCTCGCCGGATTTGACGATGGTGGTGCACATCACCTCGCCGAACGATCGCTACGACATGACCTATCTGCGCAACTACGCAGTCCTGAACGTCAAGGACAGGCTGGCGCGCATCGACGGCGTCGGCCAGGTCCAGCTCTTCGGCTCGGGCGACTATTCGCTCCGCGTCTGGCTCGATCCGCAGAAGGTCTCCGAGCACGGGCTCTCGCCGAGCGACGTCGTGCGCGAGATCCGCGCGCAGAACGTCCAGGCTGCTGCCGGCGTCATCGGCGCCTCCCCGAACGCCCCGGGCCTCGATCTCCAGCTCTCGGTCAATGCCCAGGGGCGCCTTCAGAATGAGGAGGAGTTCGGCGAGATCATCATCCGCACCAGCCCGACCGGGGCTGTGACGCGGCTGAAGGATGTCGCGCGCATCGAACTCGGCGCGGCCGACTATGCCCTGCGCTCGCTGCTCGACAACAAGTCGGCGGTCGCGGTGCCGATCTTCCAGGCGCCGGGCTCGAATGCCATCGCCATCGCCGACAACGTCCAGGCGGTGATGCGCGAGATCAAGCAGAACATGCCGGAAGGCGTGGACTACGCGATCGTCTACGACACGACCCAGTTCGTGCGCGCCTCGATCAAGGCCGTCATCACCACGCTGCTCGAGGCCATCGCGCTGGTCGTGCTCGTCGTCATCGTCTTCCTGCAGACTTGGCGGGCCTCGATCATCCCGCTGGTCGCCGTGCCGGTCTCGGTCATCGGCACCTTCGCCGTGATGTATCTCTTCGGCTTCTCGATCAACGCGCTCAGCCTGTTCGGCCTCGTGCTCGCCATCGGCATCGTCGTCGACGACGCCATTGTCGTGGTCGAGAATGTCGAGCGCAATATCGAGCAGGGGCTGGAGCCCCGCCAGGCGACCTACAAGGCGATGCGCGAGGTCTCCGGCCCGATCATCGCGATCGCGCTGGTGCTGGTCGCGGTTTTCGTGCCGCTCGCCTTCATCAGCGGCTTGACCGGCCAGTTCTATCGCCAGTTCGCGCTGACCATCGCGATCTCGACGGTGATCTCGGCGATCAACTCGCTGACGCTGTCGCCGGCGCTGGCAGCCCTGTTGCTGCGTTCGCACCACGCCCCGAAGGATGCGCTGACCCGCGTCATGGACAAGCTGTTCGGCTGGTTCTTTCGTGGCTTCAACCGCTTCTTCAATCGCAGCTCTCAGGCCTATGGCGGCGGCGTGCGCCGCATCCTGACCCGCAAGACGGCGATGATGGCGGTCTATCTCGTGCTCGTCGGCCTGACGGTCGTGCTGTTCCGCACTGTCCCGGGCGGCTTCGTGCCCGGCCAGGACAAGCAGTATCTCGTCGGCTTCGCGCAACTGCCCGACGCCGCCACGCTCGACCGCACCGAGGACGTCATCCGCAAGATGGGCGAGATCGCCCTGAAGCATCCCGGCGTCCAGAGTGCGGTGTCCTTTCCCGGCCTCTCGATCAACGGCTTCACCAACTCGTCGAATGCCGGCATCGTCTTCGTGACGCTGAAGCCCTTCGAGCAGCGCAAGGACCCCTCGCTCAACGGCGCCGCGATCGCCATGCAGCTCAACAAGGAGTTCGCCGGCATCAAGGAGGCATTCATCGCGATGTTCCCGCCGCCGCCGGTGCAGGGGCTCGGTACGATCGGTGGCTTCAAGCTGCAGATCGAGGACCGCGCCGGCCTTGGCTACAAGGCGCTCGATGAAGCGACCAAGGCCTTCATGGCCAAGGCTGCGACGGCGCCCGAACTCGCCGGCATGTTCTCGAGCTTCCAGGTGAATGTTCCGCAGCTCTATGCCGATATCGACCGCACCAAGGCCCGCCAGCTCGGCGTGCCGGTGACCGATGTCTTCGAGACGCTGCAGATCTATCTCGGCTCGTCCTATGTCAACGATTTCAACAAGTTCGGGCGTACCTACACCGTCCGCGTCCAGGCTGATGCGCCCTTCCGGGCCTATCAGGAGGATATCGGCAAGCTCCGGGTCCGTTCGACCTCAGGCGAGATGGTGCCGCTGAGCGCTGTGCTGAACGTGCGTGCCGATGCCGGGCCGGAACGGGCGATGCGCTATAACGGCTTCCTGGCCGCCGACATCAATGCCGGTCCGGCACCCGGCTTCTCGTCGGGGCAGGCTCAGGCGGCGGCGGAGCGCATTGCCAACGAGACGCTGCCGAAGGGCTTTGCCTTCGAATGGACGGACCTGACCTATCAGGAGATCCTGGCGGGCAACTCTTCGCTGATCGTCTTCCCGATCGCGATCCTGCTCGTCTTCCTGGTGCTGGCGGCCCAGTATGAGAGCCTGACGCTGCCGATCGCGATCATCCTGATCATCCCGATGGGCCTGCTTGCCGCCATGGCTGGCATCTGGTGGAGCGGCGGCGACAACAACGTCTTCACCCAGATCGGTCTCGTCGTGCTGGTCGGGCTATCTGCGAAGAACGCGATCCTGATCGTCGAGTTCGCCCGCGAACTGGAGTTCGAGGGCAAGACGCCGGTCGAGGCCGCGATCGAAGCCAGCCGTCTGCGCCTGCGTCCGATCCTGATGACCTCGCTCGCCTTCATCATGGGCGTGGTCCCGCTGGTGATCTCGACCGGTGCCGGCGCCGAGATGCGTCAGGCGATGGGCATCGCGGTCTTCGCCGGCATGATCGGCGTCACCGCCTTCGGCATCTTCCTGACTCCGGTCTTCTACGTGCTGATGCGGKCCCTGACCGGAAACAAGCCGCTGAAGCATGTCGAGGCGGAAGCGGAACTGGCGCAAGCCGCCTGACCGGGGCACAGGCTGCCCTGAGGGGGAGTCTGACGGCTTCAACCAGCCAGAACGCGCCGGGCCCTGTCCGGCGCGTTCTGCTGCGAGGCGCCGGTATTGTCAGCCGTCGGCTCGAGCCAGCCGCGATAGTGCACAACCAGTCCGATTAGCGGCAATGCGATCGGGACATCGAAATGGAAGCGGCCATCCTCCTCCCATTCGCGCGCCAGCGATCGAGGCGCCAGGGCAAGTGGCATGGGGACGGGGCCCAGCCACCAACGCTTCAGGTGCATCGCGAGCCCCTTGTCGTCAGCGAGCAGATCGAAGCCGAAGCGCAGCGGGCCAAAGCGCTCCATGAGCAGCCGCCCCTGCTGCGACAGCCGGCTGCTGAAGCGGCGGCCCGAGAAGTCGCGAATCCAGGTTTCGACGCCGCCACTCTCCGCAAAGGCGACGTGCAGCCCATGCTCCCCTTCAGGCGGAAAGCCGAATAGGGCCGCTATAGCGCGTGCAACCGGGTTGTGCCCGCGCGTCACCATCGCCCGTCCATGGGCGCCGCGATCGCGGAGGACAGTGTGGATCGCGCGGAGGGCCGCAGGCAGGGTCGCGAAGGCATCGCCGAGGACCCGGGCATAGAGCGGGGGAGGCTGYGGCAGCTCTGCCATCTCGTRCCGGATCGCCAGTCGCGTGAAGGCCGGCTCGAACTCTGGCAGTGACAGCATCTCGCCGGCATCGCGGGCCCCGGCTGGAACGTCACGCCTGGCGAGCCTGTCGACGAGGATTGCGGCCGCCAGGCCTGGAATCTCCGGACCATCGCCCTTGCTCGCGATCAATGTCCATCGCCGTTCGACACCCCGGCCGTCAGCGTACCCGAACAGTCGAACCATCATGCCGGAGCGATCGCTGCCCCATGAAGAGCTCAGCCGCTGCGCTTGAAGGACCAGGGGCGCAAAGCGGGTCAGGTTCTCGATCCAACCCCATCGAACAGGCCAGCTTGCCAGCCAAAGCGCACGGTTCTGCCAGCGGAGCTCGGTGCCGGCTCTAAAACTGACGGAGGGCTTTCCCGGAAGGCGATCGGGCAGGAGAGTGAGATCGGGCACATCTGCCAGGGCCACGAGGCGGCCAGCAAGAGGTGGCTCGCCGGCAATCGTAAAGTCTTCGCGCCTGATGTCCTGCCAGCCAAAGCCGTTCGCCCGGCGCGCTGCGCGCCAGAGCGGGATCGGCTTGCCGATATAGGAGAAGATTGCCTTCGTGACCGAAGCGCCCGCGGTCGCGCGGTTTGAAGCGCTGATCGCGAGCTCGACGGCGCTGAGCTGATCCATACCGTCTGCGAGGGCGCGAACCACAGCGCCCGACAAAGCAGGGACGCTGGAGGCGCCCGAGACGACGACCACGTCGGCGGCCAGGGCCGCTTCAGCGAGAGACCCGATGCCGGTGACGAAATCGCGCGCATCGGCGATGTCGAGATAGTGGCACCGCGCGGCGATACAGGCGCGAGCGACCGCATAATCCAGGCCCTGAAAGGGGCCTGCGGCGTCGATCAGGACAGCAGGGCGGTGCTCGGCGAGCGCCAGCGCGATATCGCGGTCCCGGTCCAGGAGAAGCGGGGTGAGGCGCAGTCTGCCAGCGCAGAAGCGTTCCGCCTTCTCCAGGCTGCGCCCGGCGACCAGGACTTCGTGCCCCGTATCGGCCAGCCGCCGCGCGATGCGGGCACCGAAGCCGCCATAGCCACCGAGCAGGAGAACCTTCACAGGATGCGGTCCGCCATATCCGGGGTGGGGCGCCAGCAGGTTTCGCGTCGGCCGAACCAGCGATAGCGATTGCGGGCAACAAGGCGATAGAGCCGGTCGCGGAGCGGTCGTGGAATGACGCGTGCCGCCAGTGCGATGCGCCAGGGCCAGCCCAGCCCTGCCGCAATGGCGATGACAGCGTCCGACCGGCCCAGGATTCGCCCGCCCTCGATCAGCAGCATCGTCTCGAAGTCCGACTTGGGAAGGCCGAGGCGGTGATAGAGTTCCTGGSCAAGGGGCCCTTGCGCGGTGGTGAGCGTGAAGCGGCGTTCATGGTCATTGCGCATGACGAATTGTGCCTGTTGCGAGCACATCACGCATTCACCGTCAAACACGATCACGCGCCTGCCTTGGGTCTGCGCCTCGATTGCGTCGCCCAGCGTGATCGCCGCTGGGGCGGGCAGCCCGAGCCGTTTCAGGGGTGCGCCGATCAAACCGCTGACCATCGCCGCCAGGATGGCAGGGGCCGGCCAGATCCGGGCGAGCGGCCCGACGATCCGATCGCGGAGCAGGGGCAGGATCCGGCTGTCGGATTGATAGACCGGCGTGAACATCGCGCTCATGGTCTGATAGAGCCGGACATGTMGGCGACGCGCGGCGATGGCAAAACCTGGCGCAGTCGTCGTCTCGTTCCCGTCGCGCAGCGCCTTTGCGAGCGCGAAGGCGTCGAGCAACGCCATATTGGCTCCCTGACCGAGCTGCGGGCTCGTCGAATGCCAGGAATCGCCGATATGGATCAGGCCAGGCTCCGTTGGGACGGGCGTGGTCCTATGGGCATAGCGTGCGAAAGTCAGTTGATCCGGCGTTTCGATCTGCGCGAGCAGGGGCGCAGTTGCCGGCCATAGCTTGAGGACGTCCGCCTTCCACGCCGCAAGTCCGGAGCGTTGCCAGTCCGAGAGACGGTCGCAGCGCAGCGACCAGAAGAAGGCTGCCTTTGCGGTCGGCGCTTGGGCCAGCCGGCCGATGGGTAGGACCCCGACCATCGTGCTCGCGCGGATATAGCGCTGTTCCAGCGTCGCCATGTCGAAGCCCGCGTCGTCGGGCCAATCGAGGCTGGCCCAGAGCGCGCCATAGGCCAGCGGCCGGCCCTGATGGCGCGCGAGCGGGCTCATGGTGCCAAGGGCATCCACGACAAGGTCGAAGGGCTCCGTCCGTGTGCCGTCGGCAAAGATGAGCGCGCGCCTGTTCGCCCCGACGATTTCGCTCGAGGCCACGCTGCGGCCTCCCTCGATCGCAATTCCGGCCTCTCGTGCGGCGTCGTGCAGGATGTCGAACAGTGCAGCGCGATGAATGCCGATGCCATGGCCGGCATCCTGCCCAAGTGCCGCATAGCGCACGTCGAGTACGATGCGCTGCGACGGTTCGGCGCGCCCGAAGAGCCGGTCGATCCTGGCCCCCGCCGCGAGGGTGGCTTCGGCGAGCTTCAATTCCCGGAGGACGGCGAGACCGGTCGGCTGGATCATCAGACCGGATCCGACCGGACGAGGCGTCTCGAAGCGCTCGAACAGCCTGACGCGATGTCCGTCGCGATGCAGCATCAGTGCGGCCGCCAGCCCTGCCGGGCCGCATCCCGCTATCGCGATATCCTTGGCTGGCATGAAACCCGACTTGGAGGAAACTGAACCCTTGCACGATAGGCAGGGCGAACCCCGCCGGCAACGGGGCATGCCGCTCGTTTCGCCATTCGGGGGCCGCAACCTGTCCGTGCAATGTTCCAGCAAGCCAACGCGCCGACCACTCCAGGTGATTCACCGTGGAGATTGGGGCGATGCATCTCAGGGAAGAACGATCAGCGGGCCTCGCGGGGCGCGCGTTGCATGCGTATCTGAATCTCGTGGCGCAAACCACGCGCTTCAAGCCGGTGATCCCCGGCGCGCGGCCCTGGGAGCGCAGCCGCGAACCGTTCATCGCCATGACCTGGCATGGCCAGCAGATGTTGAGCCTTGTCGCCCTGGACGGGGCGCCCAAGACAGCCGTGCTGGCCTCGCTCCATTTCGACGGTTCGGTGGTCGCCTCGGCGATGGAGCGCGCCGGCTACCGCGTCATTCGCGGCTCGGGCACGCAGAGCCGGCTGAAGATCCAGGCCAAGCGCGGCGTTCCGGCCTTCATCGAGATGCGCGACGCGCTGCGCGGCGACACCAGCGTGCTGTTGACGGCCGATGTGCCGAAGGTTTCGCGGGTTGCCGGCAAGGGGGCCATCCAGTTGGCGCGGGCGTCGGGCCGGCCGATCTATCTCTTCGCCGCAGTGACGACGGCACGCGTCGATCTCGACAATTGGGACAAGGCCAGCATCGCCTTGCCGTTCGGACGCGGGTGCGTGGTCTGGTCCGAACCGCTCTATGTCCGGGCATGCGCCGATGAACGCGAGATCAACCTGACTGCGCTGGAGATCACCGCCCGGCTCGACGAGTTGCATGCCCTGGCGCATCAGCATCTCGGACATCGCGCCTGACGCGCGCGAGGCGTTCGGTCCGACCGTGCTCGTCTTCCTTTTAGCGTCGGCCCGGCGGTGGGCAATCGGCCGGGTTTGCGCAGATGTTTGCAGGAGGGCGCAGGACGCCGCGATCATTCGCAGGCTCGATGCGGATGCGGCTGAGTTCCCCCGACAATCGCAGGCCGAGCCCGGAGGAGATCAACACGATCCGGGCTCGGTCGGAGGCGAGGACCATCGCATTGGCGCCGGCCACAAAATGCGCGCCGCCGCCGAGGCTGGCATAGACCCCGAAGACGTCTTCATGTCGGTCGAGGCCGTAGACCAGCATGATCACCCGCCCGTAATCGGCCCCGAGCCCGATCCCGACCGAGAGGGCCGACCATGTCACCGGGGAGGGCATGCCGTCGGCGAAGCGAAGCTCACCGACGCCGTGTCGGCCGCCAACGACGAAGGAGCCACTGACCTCTCCGCCGACAATATAGGCGTTCGGCTCTCCGAAGAGCGAAAGGGAGCGCTCGACGGGGATGCTGACCGTCTTGGAAGCGGTGTCGAAGGCCCGTTCGACGAGACCCAGAATGTCGCGCCCCGGGGCGGTCGGCAGTTGCCCCGGCCTGATGGTCTCCTCAGCCCGGGCGCCCTGCGTCAGGCCAAACAGCAGCGCGAGCATGGCGGCCAAGGCGAAGCGCAAGCGCAGCTCTCCCGATCTGGCTCTGTGCGCACTCATGAGACAAGCAGACTCGAGGGAGGGTTGAACGAAGATGGGGATGCAGTCCATGGACATGGACTGCGGGCGCGGTCCCCGGATTCGCAAGCCATAACCGCACAGAGGCTCCGTGACGATTCATAGCTCGACGAGCACCACGACAGTGAAGCGCCTGACGCCCCAGCGCAATCGGGTGCTGTCCGATCCGTGCGCGGCAAATCTTCGCTCCGGGGGCTGCCGGTGATCTCGCTCTCACGCGCCCTGACGATCCGGCTGACGCTTCTCGGCTTCGCCCTCTTCGCGGCGGTCATCGCCGCTGTGCTGGCCTTTACTTTCATTACCGAGGATCCTGGGGCGCTACGCAACGATGTGACCTCCGAGATCATTCGGCAAGGCGTGCGTCAGACTGCGGCTGACGGGTTGCGGGTGGAGAAGACGCCGACCCTGATCAAGATCGAGAGCGCCAGCCCCAGACTCTGGTATCTGGTTTCCGACGGACGGTCCGTTGTCGAGTATGCCCCAGAATTGCGGCCGAGCCTTCCCATCGATGTCAGGCTCGATGGACCGACGATTGCTGCGCAGATGCGGGTCGGTGGTGGCGGCGACAACGGCCTGGCCTTCGACATCATCGAGATGGAAGGCAGCCGCGTCATCGTCGCGACGGGCGGCGGACGTCCGGGATGGGACCTGATTCTTGCCTATTTCCTGCGGGCCATCGCGATTCCGGCGCTGGTCATCTCTTTCATATTCGGGGTCATCATCGCCTCGGCGATCGCCATGTCGGTCTCCTATATCACCGCGCGGCTGCGGAGTGCGGCCGAAGCTGCGGCCAGCATCGATCCCAGGGCGCCGCGAGGCCTGCTGCCGACACAGGAAACGCCGGTCGAGCTGATGCCGCTGACGACGGCGCTGAACTCAGCGCTCGACCAGATCGCCAGCAACATGGATGTGCAACGGCGCTTCATGAACAACGTCGCGCACGAATTGCGCACGCCGCTCGCCGTCATGCGGACCAAGATCGACACTGTTTCCGATGGCGTCGTGCGCACCGCATTGGCGACCGATGTGAACCGGCTGACGACGATCGTTTCGTCGATGCTGCAGCTCGCCCGGCTGCACAGCACCGATCTGCCGTTCGAGCCGGTTCAGCTCAACAGCGTGGCCCGTGACGTACTCGTCGATCTCGCGCCGCTGATCCTGCAGAACGCGATCGACGTGGCGCTCGAGGAGGAGGGCGACGACACGCGAACGATCATGGCCAACGAAGCCACGGTTCGCGCCGCGGTGGCCAATCTGATCGACAACGCACTTCGTCATGCCCAGGCGAAATCCAGCATCATCGTGCGGGTCATCGATGGCGTCGTGCTGGAAGTGGCGGATGACGGGATCGGCATCGCGGCAACCCAGCGTTCGGAAGTGACGGAGGCGTTCAACCGCATGTCGCCGCGCTCGACCGGAGCGGGGCTCGGCCTCACCATCGTACGGGACATCATGACCGCACATCGCGGGACATTGACCGTCCTGGCGACGCGCGGCGGTGGCACGACCGTCCGCCTGCTGTTCTCTGAAGGAGAATGACGGGCTCAACCATCGGCCCGAAACGGGGAATGCGGAGTTCGGGAAAGCCGATGCAAGCACGGACGGCCAGATCATCAGGCCCGATACGATATCTGGACTGATGATCTTGGTCGATTGGTGACAGGGACCGAGCCCGGCGGCCTCACACGGGCTGTTCGGACTTCCTCAGGATGTAGCCGATGCCGCGCAGCGACGAGATCTCGACATTCGCGGCAGCCTCCTTGAGCTTGCGGCGCAGCCGCGAGATCTGGGCTTCGAGCGTGTTGGACTCGATCAGGTCATCGAAGCCATAGACCGCTTCGATCAGGACGTTGCGGGTGACGACACGCCCGGCGCGCTGGACCAGCGCTTCCAGGATCAGCGCCTCGCGCCGTCGCAGGTCGAGCGGAACGGCCGAGACCGAGGCGTTGCGACCCTCGATGTCGATCGAGAGGTTGCCTGCCGAGATCACCAGCGAGCGGCCGGGATAGCGGCGCCGCGCAATGACCCTGATGCGGGCGATCAGCTCGCCCGGTTCGAAGGGCTTGACCAGGTAATCATCCGCGCCGCCATTGAGGCCGTCGATCACGTCGGATTTCGCATCTCGCGCGGTCAGGATCAGGAAGGCTGGACGGGGTTCCGCCGTCTTCATCGCCTTGACGATCGACAGGCCGTCGCCGTCCGGCAGACGCCGGTCGACGACGGCGATGTCGAAGGGCGCCGTTTTGAGGGCGGCCAGCGCCGCTTCGACACTGCTGGTGCGGTCGACAATAAAACCTGCACCAAGCAGGAGGGACGACAGGAACGACATCAGCTCCGGTTCGTCTTCGACAATCAGAGCGCGCATGTCGTTCCTGCCGTAGGCCATGGCTGGAACGCGTCGCAGAAAAGCTCGGGGCAGCTCTTCAAACGCATCACATCCCATCCATGCTCATGAACGGCCCTCTGGGCCGTAGGTTATTCGGGCCCGGAGCGACCGGGCCCCGGATAGTCTAGCGGATCAGAACCGGTAGTTCACACCGGCTTTGACCAGATGTTCATTGACACCGACCTTGGTGCGGGCCGAGCCGAACTGGAAGTTCTGCTTGCCGAGCGAGACGTAGTTGTACTCGACCTTAGCCGACAGGTTCTCGGTGATGCCGTACTCGACGCCGCCGCCGAGGACATAGCCGACCTTGCTCTTCGTCTTCGAGATCCCGTTATTCGTCGCCTTGATGTTGCCATAGGCAAGACCGCCGGTGGCATAGACGAGGACGCGGTCGAAGGCGACGCCGGCGCGGGCCTTGGCGGTTCCGACATAGCGCGTGTCGGCGCTGGTGCCGACGGTGCTGCGCGACGAACCCTTGCCGAAGCCGTTCATCGAGATATCGCCCTCGAGACCATAGACCATGCTGCCGGTCTGGACGTTGTAACCGATCTGGCCGCCAAGCAGCGTCTCGTTGCGGCTCTTCCTGGTCACTCCTGTGAAGCGGTCGAATGCGCCGCCAGCGTGAATACCGGCATAGACGCCGTTCCAATTATAGCGAAGCGGCTGGGTGTGGGTCGGCCATTGCTGGGTGCGCGGCACCGGGCGATCCGCCGCAGCCGCTGGGACCGCAAGCACTGCCAGCAGGCAGAGGCTCATGATCGGGATTGAACGATGCATCGATAACTCCTCGCGGCAGCCGGGGGCCTCGCCGCGTCTCCTTGCTCCCGAATCCGTGGATCGGATCAGTCGAACACCGCGCAAATTGCTGGTGAAGATTACGGCAACGTTGCCCGCCATGCGTGCAGCGGCGGAAGCGCTGGGATGGTGAACGAAGGCTTATCGCGCAGGGGCGGTGCGCGGGCGCCTGGTCCCGATCCAACGCCGGACGCGGCGCTGATAATCGCGATAGGGTTCGCCGAGCGAGGCTGCGAGCAYGCGCTCCTCGATCCTGACCTGCAGGGCGATCGCCGCGAATAGCGCCAGCGTCAAAGCAATCTGGATCAGATTGGGCAGCACGATGAAGAGGCCGGTGAACAGGACGGCCTGGCCGACGAAGACCGGATTGCGCGAGATCGCGAAGGGACCGCCATCGACGATGGGTCCAAGCTCGCCCTCGGCCGCGCCGATACGCCAGGACACGCCCATGAAACGCTGCGAGATGATGGCGATGCAGGCGCCGACGACAACAAGAAGATGGCCGAACACGTCGAACCAGGGACCGTCGAGCCAGATTGCCAAAGGGTCGGCCTTGATCGGGTTGCCGAAGATCGCCAGGCCGAGGGGCCAGAGCACGCCGCCGATGAAGGCGATCCGGAAGAGCAGGGCCGGCACGCCCTGCGGCTCCGAGCCCTTGCCGAACAGCCAGATCGGCCGTCCGGCCTCCTTCGCCAGGATGGCCGACATCGCGAGGAAGCTGATGACGTAGACTACGACCATCAGATAGCTCGCGATCTCCATCGGACTCATGGGCAGGCTTCCGTTCCCTTGATCAGCCGGCCTTGCCTGCGTCGAAACGCAGAAGGCGCAGTGCATTGGCCGTGACGATCACGGTCGCGCCGGTATCGGCGAGGATCGCGACCCAGAGCCCGGTATAGCCGAGCACGCTGGTGACCAGGAAGACCGCCTTCAGCCCGAGCGCAATCGTGATATTGGTGCGGATATTGCCCATCGTGGCCCGCGCCAGCCGGATCATCGCAGCGATGTCGCGCACGCGGCTCTTCAGCACCGCGCCATCGGCGGTCTCCAGGGCGACATCGGTGCCGGACCCCATGGCGACGCCAACGGATGCTGCCGCGAGCGCCGGGGCATCGTTGATGCCGTCGCCGACCATCATCACAGGCGCGTCGGCGCCGAGCGCCTTGATCGCCGTGACCTTGTCGTCGGGCATCAGCTCGGCCTTGTGATCCAGGCCGAGTGCGCGGGCGATGGCCGCGCCGGTGCGGGCATTGTCGCCGGTCAGCATGATGGAGCGGACGCCGAGATCCTTCAGCTCTGCGACCGCTGTCGCGGCATCGGCTCTGGGCTCGTCGCGCAGCGCGATCAGGCCGGCGAGAGCGCCGTTCGCGATCACGGCCGCCACTGTCTTTCCAGCCGATTCGAGCTGTTCGACCGCAGCGCTCGCCTTGGCGTCGAATTCGGCGCGCCTGGTCGCGTGACGCGGTGCGCCGACGAAGATCGAGATGCCATCGAGCGTGCCGGTGACACCCTGGCCGGGGATGGCGGCTGCCTCGGAGGCGGGGCGGATCGCGATGCCATCCTGCTTCGCACGTGCCAGAACCGCCTCTGCCAGCGGATGGCTCGAACCGGTCTCGACCGCAGCGGCCAGGGCGATCACATCGGCCTCGGTCTTGCCGAGGCTGATGACCTCGGTGACGCGCGGGCGCCCCTCGGTCAGCGTGCCGGTCTTGTCGAAGGCGACGATCCCGGTCTTTGCGGCGGTTTCGATGACGACGCCGCCCTTCATCAGCAGGCCCTGTCGGGCGCCGGAGGAGAGCGAGGCGGCGATCGCGGCTGGAACCGAGATGACGAGCGCGCAGGGGCAGCCGATCAGCAGCAGCGCCAGGGCCCGATAGACCCAGACCGCCCATTCACCCCCGAAGAACAGCGGCGGGACGAGTGCGACGGCGAGCGCAAGACCGACGATCGCAGGCATATAGACACGCGAGAACCGGTCGATGAAGCGTTCGGTCGGTGCGCGTGCTTCCTGCGCCTCTTCGACCAGCCGGATGATGCGGGCGATGGTGTTGTCCTGCGCCRCCTTGGTCACCCGCACACGCAGCGCGGCTTCGCGATTGACCGAGCCCGCAAAGACCGGTTCGCCGACGCCCTTCGTCTTCGGCACGGATTCGCCGGTGACCGGGCTCTCGTCGATCCCGGAGATACCGTCGGTGATGTCGCCGTCGGCAGGGATGCGGTCACCCGGACGGACGAGGACCGTCTGTCCGATCGCGAGCTTGGCCGCATCGACCTGGCGGGTTGCGCCGTTCTCCTCGACGAGGGCGGTCTTGGGAACKAGGTCGCCAAGCGCGCGGATCGAGGCACGCGCGCGATCGGCGGCGACGCCCTCGAGGACCTCACCGACGGCGAAGAGGAAGACGACGAGGGCCGCCTCCTCCGCTGCGCCGATGAAGAGCGCGCCGGCGGCAGCGATCGTCATCAGCATTTCGATGGTGAAGGGCATGCCGGCGCGGGCGGCGGCGAAGGCGCGGCGTGCCACGGGAGTGACGCCGATCACGCAGGCGAGAATGAAGGCCCAATGGGCTGCGGCCGGCCAGATCAGGCCCGCGGTCCAGGCGCYGCCGAGCAGGGCGCCGGTGCCGAGAACGAGCCGGCCCTTGTTGGTCTGATACCAGGAGACGCCCTTCGGCGTCGCTTCGTGAACATGGCCGGGCAGGCCGTGCCCCTGGTCAGCCGTTCGTGCCGCAGCTTTCGCTTCGCCTGCATCCGAACGGGCATGCGCGTGGCCGTGATCATGATCAGGGTGGCCATGATCGTCATGGGAGCAGCCAGGGCCGTGAACATGCGCCGGCTTGGGTGCGGCGTGGCTGTGATGATCATGGTCGTCATGGGAGCATCCGGGACCGTGAACATGGGCCGGCTTGGGTGCAGCATGGCTATGATGGTCGTGGGCCTCGGAGCCATGATCGTGCCCGCATCCTCCGGGCGCAGCGGTCTCAGCGACGGGCGCTGCTTTCGCCTGGATCGAGGTCGTGGTGTAGCCAAGGCTTGCGACGCGCTTTTCGATTGCCGCCGGCTTGGTGCGGCTCTCGTCGAGGGCCAGCGACAGCGTCTCGGCCATGACGGAAAGCTTGACCTCGCTGACGCCGGGCAGGCGCTCCACCGCGCCACGAATGGTCGCCGCGCAGCTTGCGCAGTCCATGCCGCCAACCTTCCAGCTCAGGAGCTGCGGTTTGGCTTGGGCAGTGCTGGACATGACTTGTCTCCGCTTGACGGGCTTGTGAGACACCCCATGTACAATCTGGAGTGACTAGAGGTTCAAGAGGGAAATCATGCTCGAGGCAAAAAAACTCGAACGGGTGGTTCCGATCGGCGGACTTTCCGATCGGACCGGCGTCAAGGTCGAGACCATTCGCTATTATGAGCAGGTCGGGCTGCTGCCGCCACCCGAGCGTTCGGAAGGCAATCAGCGCCGCTACGGACGACGCCATATCGAGCGGCTCGCCTTCATCAAGCACGCTCGAGATCTGGGTTTCCCCGTAGAAGGCATCCGGACCCTGCTCCGCCTCTCCGACAATCCGGCGATGGCCTGCGATGAAGCCCATGCGATCGCGGTCAGCCATCTCGACGAGGTCCGCGACAAGATCGCGAAGCTGCGCTCGCTGGAGACCGAGCTCGCTCGCATCGCCACCACTTGCTCGGGCGGCGTCAAGGCTTGCGACTGTGCGATCATCGAGGCCTTGGCCGATCACGGACAATGTCGCCACGGTCATTGACAGGGTTGAGCCCGAACCGTCCGGGATTGCCGGCGGTTGCCGAGCATTGCGCGACCGGAGGACCGGGGGTCGACAGCCACTGGCGCTTGCTCCGGGCTCAGGAGCCGTCCTTGGCGAAGGCCAGGGGGATCGCAGTTGTCGACTTGAGCTCCTCCATTGCGAACATGGAGGTCACGTCGTTGAGGTCGACGCGTGAAATCAGCTTCTTGTAGAGGGCGTCATAGGCCGCGATATCGGGCACGAAAGCCTTGAGCAGGTAATCGATTTCGCCGCTCATCCGATAGAAATCGACGATCTCGGGCAGGTCGGCGACGGCGGCGTGGAAGCGCTCGAGCCACTCCATCGAGTGGCGGCTCGTCTTGACCGCGATGAAGACGGTTACGCCGGCTCCCAGCCTTGTACGGTCGAGCAGCGCCACCCGCTTTCGAATGAGGCCGCTGCCTTCCAGCTTCTGCACGCGGCGCCAGCATGGAGTGGCCGAGAGGCCAACCTCTGCGGCCAGCTCGGCCAGCGGCATGCTGGCGTCCCTCTGCAGGCAGGAGAGAATTCTGAGATCGAACTCATCCAGCTTGGCCATGGTCCCTCATGCGATCGCGCGATCCGGTTGCCCATTTGATCATGGAATGGGTAACAGATTTCAAGGACAGAGAACAAATTGGTATGAGTTTCTAGAAGTGGGGAATTTTTGACCGAGATCGCAAACGCGTTTCCCGTCTCCCGAGTTATCCTTGCTGCAAGCGATGGAGAGGGGAGTTCGCGTCATGCAGGGGTTCTTGAGCGAGGGCAGGCGCGCAGACGTGCTGCAGGTCCTGCGGACGGATAGCGGCACGCTTTCCCGCGATTACCTCAAGGCGGCCCGCGCGGTGCTCGAAGAGATCGTTGCCAATCCGGAAGCMATTCTGCGCCTGCCCCTGGAGCGCAAGCCCGGCAGCTATGCCCGGAACCTTCTCGTGGGTGACGATGGCGTCAGCGTCTGGGCGATGGTCTGGAGCCCCGGCGCAGCGACGTCGATCCACGATCACCATTGCTCCTGCTGCTTCGGGGTGGTCAGCGGAACGGTCACCGAGACCTGGTATCGCGCCGTCGACGAGAGCCGTGCCGTCCCCACCCAGGAGCATGCGCGCATGCCGGGCTTCGTGGGCTGCATGCTGCCCTCAGGTCCCAATATCCACCGCATGCAGAACCTCGGCAGCAYGGACGCGATCTCGATCCATATCTACGGCTTCGATCATCAACGCCACGCCTCGTCGATCGAGACTGAGTTCACCGTCCTGACGAACTGAACTGCGCTGCAGGCGAGCGCGGCCGGCAGGGATCGAGGCTTAGGCCAGGCGCCTCGGTCGGCGGACGGCTCTCACCTTGCCACTGTTTCCGCCTCCGCAGAAGAACTGATCACCGCCATCGGCCTCGAGCCCTGACACGCCCATGCCGGGCGGCAGATCGAGCACCTCCAGGACCTCTCCCGTTCGAGGGTCGACTCGTCTCAAGTCGCTCTCGTCACCGTCCCATGTGCCGTGCCAGAGTTCCTGGTCGCTCCACGTGACTCCGGTGACGAAGCGATTGGATTCGATTGTGCGAAGAATCGTCCCGGTCTCGGGATCGATCTGATGGATTTTGCGGTCCCGGTACTGCCCCACCCAGAGTGTCCCTTCGGCCCAGGCGAGCCCCGAGTCGCCGCCGCCGCCCGGAGCGGGGATCGTCGCAAGCACATGACCGGTCTTCGGATCGATCTTCTGAATGCGGCTTTCGGCAAGCTGAAACAGGTGTTGGCCGTCGAAGGCCGTTCCGGCATGTGCTGCCACCTCGATCGAGCGAACCGTCTTCCCGCTGGCAGGGTCGAGCGCGCTCAGCTTGTCGCCGGACGCGAACCAGACGTGCTGGCCATCGAAGGTCAATCCGTGGACGTGGTCGACACCCGGAAAGGGACCATACTCACGGAGAATTTCGGCTGCTGATTTTTCCATGCCTCTCATCCTAGTCGCTTGGCAGCGGAGCGGGGAGTAACAAGGTTGTCGTGAATCCCGGCATCGGCGGGGTGATCCAGCGCCGCGCCCGTCCGTGACCGAAGGATTGCACCTTTCCGGTTGCCGCAAGCGCGTCCAGCGCCCGCTGCACGGTCCGCTGGCTGGCGCCAAGCGCAAGCGCGAGCGCGGAGCTCGACCACGCCTCACCATCGGCAACGAAAGCCAGCACGTCCGCATGCCGTTCCTCAACGGGCCGGGCCAGGACGGCGACATCGCCAGCGTGGTGCAGCGCTAGCGAGAAGCCTTGTTTCGTCGCGCTTAAGCCGGCCAGCCCCCGCAGCAATCGGCGCAGCCGCCCAATTTCGACCCGCAACCGGGCGCGGTGCGATTCGTCGGCCTGCTTCGCTCCGAAGGCCCGCGCGACGAGCATGTCGCGCGATACGTCCCCGGGCCACGCTTCGGCCAGTGTCCGTGCCAATGCGAACAAGACCGGGCGGGTGGCGAGTGAGACAACCCTGTGCGGGGCGCGCACCACATATCGGCACGCATCCACCACGAGAGCATCCGACGCCTGCAGCGTCTCGACATCCTGGAGCAGGAGCGGGCGCTCCTCGCCACGCGCGATCAGCCGTGCTGCCGTTGTGCTCAGCAGGAGGGCCGCGCTTTCGACCTCTGCGGTCAGCGCCGGGATACCGGCACGGCGCGCCGCATCTTCGGCATGCGCAAGCGCAACACGCGCCGCCTTCGTCCGGAGGCGTCGCATCGCGATTCCTGCCGCCACCAGTTCGTGGACGGTCCGCGATGCGGGCGGAAGGGGGATGGGGTCGAGTTCGGCAAGCTTGCGCTCGGCCTCGTCGAGGCGCCCGATCAGCAGGAGCCGGCGCACCTCGAGATGCCGCGCATGGGCGCCGTTCAGCCGGTCACCGTGCTCCTCGAGTGTCGCGCGCGCTGCATCGAGCGCCTTCGCAGGCCAGCCGAGATCGCGGGAGGCGAGCGCGATCTCGGCCTCGGCGACAATGCACCGTGCTCTCGCCACGGCCTCTTTCGGGCCGAAGGAACGGGCCGCGCGCCGCAGGAGACCCTTCGCCCGAACGAGATCCCCGAGCTGGGCCATCGCGATGCCCCGCAGCGCGAGCGCGGGCGCATCGTCGCGCAGCGCAACCCGGTTCAAGGCGCCGAGGGGATCGCCTGCGGCAAGCGCGCGCGCCGCCGCGGTGATCAGAGAGTCCATCGGAATCCCGTCACATTTGTCACTCCCACCCCTCGAGGCGCTGTCCCTATCAATCTCATCACCGCCGACCACCCGTCGCTTCGCAAGAGGGGCGAGCGGCGAAGGTCACCTGACGACAGGAGCTGCGACAATGACGATACATATCACCGGGACGCGTGAAGAGTGGCTGGCCGCCCGGCTCGGGCTGCTCGATGACGAGAAGGACCTGACACGGCGCAGCGACGAACTGGCGCGGCGGCGCCAGGAACTGCCCTGGGTGCAGGTCGACAAGGAGTACCGCTTCGAGACCGATGATGGCAGCGCCGCACTGACGGACCTCTTTCGAGGGCGCTCGCAACTCCTCGTCTATCATTTCATGTTCGGGCCCGACTACAAGGCGGGGTGCCCGTCCTGCTCTGCAATCGCCGATGGGTTCAACGGCTTCTACCTGCACCTCGCGAACCACGATGTGACGCTCACGGCGGTGTCGCGGGCGCCGCTCACCAAGCTGCAGGCCTACAAGCAGCGGATGGGGTGGACGTTTCCCTGGGCATCCTCGGCCGGCGGCGACTTCAATTACGACTTCAACGTCTCGTTCACCGAGGACGTGCAGCGCGCGGGGGCGATAGACTACAACTATCGGCGCAGCGGTTTCGTAATGGACGCACTGCCGGTCACGGGCCCCGTCGCCGATTTCGCGGCCATGTCCGGGACCGATGTGCCGACATATACGCGCGACAGGCCGGGCATGAGCGCCTTCGTGCGCGACAATGGCGTCGTCTACCACACCTATTCCACCTATGCGCGCGGGGTGGATGGCATCTGGGGCATGTATCCCTGGCTCGACCGCGCACCCAAGGGGCGCAACGAGGCCGGTGGTCCCTGGTGGCGCCGCCACGACGAATACGAGCAGGGGTGAGTGAGGTCATGGCGATCCGTTCCGAAAGCGGCGGCGTGGCGGCTCACGGTGCTGCCGACTGGCTATGCCTCGCGGCAGCGCCGACCTTCGCGGTCATGGCGCTGCTCACCGGCATGAATGGCGGTGGTCAGCTGGATATCCTCTGCACGGCCGCACAAGGCGCATCTCCGTTGAACGGAATGGTGCCGATGTACGTGCTGATGAGCGCTTTCCACATGGCGCCCTGGCTGAAGCTGATCGCCAGTCGGCAGGAGCGGCGGCGCACGCTGAGGACTTGGCGCTGACGTTCACGATGACGATGGCGGACACCGGCCATAATGCCCGAGTCCGGCTTTGCGCCACAACGGCCTCCCTGCGGGGGGCATCAAGCGATTTCGTGCCGTTGGTATCCGCTCGCACGCCGGTGCGCGGGCGGTTATCCCCGCCGGAGCTCACCCGGGCATCGCGTAAGCCGCGCGGTCGATGCCGTGACGGGCGAGCTTGTCGTAAAAGGTCTTGCGCGGGATGCCCAGCATCTCGAGGGTTGCGCGGACATCGCCGCGATTGGCTTCCAGCGCCTCGCGGATCAGGTTCGCTTCGATCGCGGTGAGGCGCTCGGGCAGGCTGGAGGGCACGGCATCCTCGCGCGCCTGCGCAGCCGGCATGTCGCCGGAGAGCCCGAGCGCCACGCGTTCGGCGAAATGGACCAGCTCACGGACATTGCCCGTCCAGGCATTCTCGACCAGGTGACGCTCGACGCTGCGGTCCAGCGCCGGCACCTCGCGCCCGTATTTTCGCGCCGCCCGGGCGAGGAACTGGGCAAAGAGCAGCGGCACGTCGCGGCGCCGCTCGCGCAGGGGAGGGATGCGCAACGTGACCACGTTGAGGCGGTAATAGAGATCCTCGCGGAAATCGCCGCGCTGCGCGGGGTCGCCTAGATCGAGCTTCGTCGCGGCGACGACGCGCAGGTCGACGCGGCGCAGGTCGTTGGAGCCGAGCGGCGTGATCTCGCGCATCTCCAGCACGCGCAGCAGCTTGACCTGGGCTGCGGGCGGCATGCTCTCCAACTCGTCGAGGAAGAGCGTGCCGCCGCTGGAATGCTCGATGCGGCCGATCCGTCGCTTCTGCGCGCCGGTGAAGGCGCCGGCCTCGTAGCCGAAGAGCTCGCTCTCGATGACGCTCTCGGGCAGCGCGCCGCAGTTCAGCGCGACGAAGGGCTTGTCGCGGCGGCGACCGAGCCGATGCAGCAGATTGGCGACGACCTCCTTGCCCGTGCCGGTTTCGCCCAGCACCAGGACGTCGACATCGACATCGGCGAGATCGCGAATGGTCTGGCGCAGGCGCAGGATGGCAGGCGCCTCGCCGAGCAGCGCGGTCTCCTCGTCGGAGCTGGCGGCAAGCGCACGCAGGCGACGGTTCTCGATGATGAGCGCGCGCTTCTCCACCGCACGGCGCAAGGTTTCGACCAGGCGCTCGGTCGAATAGGGCTTGGCGATGAAGTCATAAGCGCCTTCGCTCATCGCCTCGACCGCCATGGCGATATCCGCATGACCGGAGATCACGATCACCGGAATGTCCGGATCGAGGGCGCGCAGTTGCCTGGACAAGGCGATGCCGTCCATGCCGGGCATACGTACATCGGTCACGACGACGCCGGCATAGTCCGGGCCGATACGGTCGAGCGCGGCCTGGGCCGAGCCCAGTGGCACCGCACGGAAGCCGGCGAGGCGCAGCGCCTGCGCATTGGCGTCTCGCAGATCGGGATCGTCATCGACGAAGGCGACCTCGATGATGCCGTGGGTGCTGTCGGGACCGGTCATGCGGCTCTCTTCAGGCTGATCGTGAAGGTGCTGCCTTTTCCGGCGCGGCTGGCGACATTAAGCGTGCCGCCGAAGGCCGCGACGATGTCGTGGGAGATCACCAGCCCGAGGCCGAGCCCGCGCGATTTCGTGGTGCGGAACGGGGTGAAGAGCGCCGCCAGGGCCTCCGCGTCGAGCCCCGGTCCGTTATCGACGATGGCGATCTCGACGTGCTCGGCTTCAGTTGCGATGCTGATGGCGAGCCGCGGTGCCTGCCCGTTCCGGCGCTGGGCCATGGCCTCGATGGCGTTGCGCATCAGGTTGACGAGGACCTGTTCGAGTTCGACCGGGCGGGCAAGCACCGAGACCGGCGGGGTCAGCGCCGGGACCACCGGCGTGACGCCGGCCTGGCGCAGCGCGGCATCGAGGATCATCAGCGCGCCGTCGATCGCCTCTCGAAGATCGACCGGCCCAAGCGGCCCCCCGCCGCGCCGCGCGAAGCCGCGCAGCGTGTCCGTGATGGWGCCGATCCGCTCGGTCAGCCTGACGATCTTGCCCAGCGCGCCGTCGACGCTGGCCGCATCCGTACGCTCGAGGAAGGCGCGGGCATTCTCGGCATAGGTCCGCATCGCGGCGAGAGGCTGGTTGATTTCGTGGGCGACGCCGGCCGTGACCTGGCCCAAGGTTGCGAGTCGGTTGGCCTTTGCCAACTCCTCGCGCGCATCGGAGAGGCGCTCCTGCGCCCGCGTGCGCTCCGCCATCTCTTCGACGAGCCGGGCATTCGCTCCGGCGAGCGCGGCGGTGCGCTCGGCGACGCGCCGTTCGAGCTCGTCCTTGATCCGCGCCTCGGCGCTGCGCCTGGCGAGGTTGACCTGACGGCGGCGCAGCGCCAGCGCGCCGAGCGCGGCGCCCGGCATGAGCAGGAGCGCGATGAGCGTCTGCAGTTCCGCCCGCTGGTCGCGGATCGCCTGGTCGACCGGGAGGAGCACCTCGAGCCTCCAGTCGGTGGTCGGGATCGGGATACGCGAGGCGACATGCGCTCCGGCAACAGCGCCGGTGCCGCGGACGATTTCGTCCTCGCGCTGCAAGGGCAGCAGCGTCAGCGGCGCGGCGCCGAATTGCAGGGACTGCCGGATCTCAGCTGCTGTCTGTGGGGCCAGGGCCTCTTCGACCCGGAAGCGCCAGTCCGCAAATGTGGAGAGCAGCACGACGCCGCGCTTGTCGACGACGAAGGTCTGCCCGCCGAGCGCCCGCCAATCGGCCTCGACCTGGTCGAACTCGACCTTGACCACGATCACGCCGAGCGCGGTCTCGCCGTCATCCACGCGGCTGGTGATGTAGAGGCCGGGCGCTTGCTGACCGTGCCGAGCGCAAACTGCTCGGCCGCGCCGCCGGAGACGGCAGCGCTGAAATAGTCGCGGAAGGCGTAGTCGTTGCCGACAAAGCTCGTCGGCTCGCGCCAGTTGCTCGCGGCGATCGTGATCCCGTCCTTGCCGAGCACATAGATCACGGCGGCGCGGGTCTCGCGCGCGATCGCCTCCAGCTTGCTGTCGAGGGCCTGCCTGTCGCCATCGACCAGGGCCGCGCGCACATCGGGATCGCGCGCCAGGATGACCGGCAATGCGCGCTGCTTCTCCAATTCGCCGCGCAGGATCGCGAGCGCCAGCGTGCCGGCATCCTCGGCGCGAGCGTGCGTGGTCGCGATGGCGCGGTTGCGGCCGATATCGCCGGCGATCACGAAGGCGACGACGGCGATGACCGCGACAAGCAGCCCGAAGGCGATCCAGCGGCGCCTGGCCGCCCAGCGGTCGCGCTCTTCCGGCGGGGGTATGGTCATGTCCCATCATGTGCGGAAATCCGCACAAATCAACCTTTCGCTGTGCGGGGGATCGCCAGGGTGCATCGCCGCGAGAAGCGCGTGGCCGGTCAAGCCTTTGAATATACGCAATTAAATTCGTCTTCAGGGCTTGGCACGGCGATTGCCAACAGCGCGGCCAAGCGGCGTCCAGAACAGCAAGAACACCGCGAGACCGACCCCAAGGAGGAAGTCATGGCGATCACGCTCGACCAGGCGCCGGCCCAGCCGGCCCCTGCCAGGAAATTCTATCAGCATCTCTATGTGCAGGTGCTCGCGGCCATCGCGGCCGGCATCCTGCTCGGCCATTTCTGGCCGGAGCAGGGCGCTGCCCTCAAGCCGCTCGGAGACGCCTTCATCAAGCTGGTGAAGATGATCATCGCGCCCGTCATCTTCCTGACGGTCTCGACCGGCATCGCCGGAATGAGCGACATGCAGAAGGTCGGGCGCGTCGCCGGCAAGGCGATGATCTACTTTCTGACCTTCTCGACGCTGGCGCTGATCATCGGGCTTGTGGTCGGTAACTTGCTGCAGCCGGGCGCCGGCCTGCACATCAACCCCGCCAGCCTCGACGCGAAATCGGTGCAGGGCTACGCGACCCAGGCGCATGATTCCAGCGTGGTCGGCTTTCTCCAGAACATCATCCCGAACACGATCGTCGGCGCCTTCGCCTCCGGCGACATCCTGCAGGTGCTGTTCTTCTCGGTGCTGTTTGGCCTGTCGCTGTCGATGGTGGGCGAGCGCGGCAAGCCGGTGGTCGACTTCCTGCAGGCCCTGTCGGCGCCCATCTTCAAGCTCGTCGCCATCCTGATGAAGGCGGCCCCGCTTGGCGCCTTCGGCGCCATGGCCTTCACCATCGGCCGCTATGGCATCGGCTCCGTCGCCAATCTGGCGATGCTGATCGGCACCTTCTACCTGACCTCGGCGATCTTCGTGCTCGTCGTGCTCGGTGCGGTCGCGCGCTATAACGGTTTCTCGATCCTGGCGCTGATCCGCTACATCAAGGAAGAGATCCTGCTGGTGATCGGCACGTCCTCCTCGGAGGCAGCGCTGCCGACCCTGATGGAGAAGATGGAGCAGGCCGGCTGCAAGCGCTCCGTCGTCGGCCTCGTCGTGCCGACCGGCTACTCGTTCAACCTCGACGGCACCAATATCTACATGACGCTGGCGGCGCTCTTCATCGCCCAGGCCATGGACATCCACCTGCCGCTCGGCGACCAGATCCTGCTGCTGCTGGTGGCGATGCTGAGCTCGAAGGGAGCGGCCGGGATCACGGGCGCTGGCTTCATCACGCTGGCCGCCACCCTGTCCGTCGTGCCGGCCGTCCCGGTTGCCGGCATGGCGCTGATCCTCGGCATCGACCGGTTCATGTCGGAATGCCGTGCGGTGACCAACTTCATCGGCAACGCCGTCGCCACGATCGTGGTGGCGCGCTGGGAGGGCGAGCTTGATCAGGACCGGCTCAAGGCCGCGCTGAGCGGCGATCTGCCGGACCTGCTCGACGAGCCCTTGCTCGCCCCGGCCGAGTGATCCTTGCCGCCGCTGGCACGTGAGCGGACCGGCCCCAGCCGGGCTGCGATCTACAGGCGGCGATCGGCCGCTCCTCCCTTGAAGGCCGCGAGCGCGATGGCGACGAAGGCGCCGACGCTTCCGAGGCTGCGGGTCTCCCGGCGCGTGACCAGATACTCTCCGGCCATGACATCGAAGTCGCGGACGGTCAGCGCGCGCAGCCGGGGGTCGAAGCCGCGCTCGCGGTCGAGCACGATTCCGACGCCGATGCCGGCCGCTACGGCCTCCTTGACCGCCTCCCGGCTGCCAAGGATCAGATGCGGCGTGATCTCGATGCCGTGGTCGGCCAGCGCCGTCTCGAAGAGATGGCGGGTCATTGAGCCGGCCTCGCGCGTGACGAGGCGCTGACCCACCAGTTCGGCTGCCTCGACCTGGCTGCGCTCCCACCAGGGATGGCCGGCATGGACCAGGATCTCCAGCCGCTGATCGAGCAGAAAGTTGCAGGCAAAATCCGGATGCGGCTCGCGCAGGGTCGCGATGCCGATGTCGACGCGGTGCTGCGCGACGAGGTCCAGCAGGTTGCTGGAATTTTCGAGCCGCAGGTCGAGCTGCACTCCCGGATGCTCGACGGCAAAGCGCTTCAGGATCGGCATCGCCACATAAGGCGCGCATAGACCGATGGAGAGATGACCCACGGCAAGGCTGCGGCCGTTGCTCATCCGGGCTGAGATATCGTCGAGCATGAGGATTGCCTGCCGGACTCTCGGCAACAGGTCGAGTGCGTCCGGCGTCAGTTCTACACCGCCCGCCATGCGCAGGAACAGGCGCGTCCCGACGGCATCCTCAAGGGATTTCACGTGCTGGGTGATCGCAGGCTGGCTGACGCCCAGCGCCTGGGCGGCGGCTGAGAACGTGCGATGGCTCGCGACGGCGTGGAAGGCACGGAGTTGGGACAGGTTCATGGGGCGGGCCGGCGTTAGAATAAGTGAAGCTTCATTTCAGTGTCACACAATTTAGCAACACTTATATCACGACAGCTCCTAAAGKCACGGAGACATTCATGCCAAGCCCCAGCATCAAAGGCCTCACACGGATCGCCGCCATCGCGGCGGCGGCGTTCACCCTGGCAGGCGGCGCCGCACACGCCAGGGAGGTCGTGATCTACAACGCCTCCGACAGCGTCAACACCGCGCTGGTCGGCGCCTTCAAGAAAAAGCATCCCGATATCGAGGTGAAGTTCGTATCGGGTTCGACCGGCCCGATCGCCGAACGCGCGATCGCCGAGAAGGCCAAGCCCCAGGCCGACGTCGTCTATCTCGTCAACAACGCCGCTCTGGAGCAACTCAAGCAGGCCGGCGTATTCGAGCCCTACGAGCCGAAGGGCTCGAAGATCCTGCCCGCCTTCCGCGACGCTGATGGTTTCTACAACAAGTACTTCGCCACGACGATGTGCATGGTCGTCAACAAGGAACGGTTGGCGCAGAAGGGCCTGCCGATGCCCGCGACCTGGGAAGACCTGATCAGGCCGGCTTATCGCAAGGAGATTTCGCTGCCGTCGCCGCTCAAATCGGGCACCGGCGGCGCCATCCTCACCACTTTCGTCGACGCTTTCGGCTGGCCGTTCGTCGAGAACCTGAACGAGAACGTCTACCAGTATTCCGATGGAGGTTCCGGTGGCGCGCAACTGGCCGGCGCGGGCGAAGTCGCGATCGGCCTGACCTTCGATACCACCTGTTTCGAGACCAAGGCCTCGGGCAAGCCGGTCGAGATCGTCTATGGCCGGATCACGCCCAACGTCACCGAGGGCGGTGGTCTCGTTGCCGGCGGTCCCAACCCGGCCGAGGCCAAGGTCTTCCTCGATTTCATGGCGAGCGACGATGCCGCCGCTGTGCTCGGCAAGGTGGTGGGCGCGACCGCGGTGCCCGGGCACGGTCTGGTCGATCTGAAGCAGATCACGCTCTGGCAGATGCGCCGCCCCGTCGACATGACAGCGTTCCGGCGCGAATTCGCCAGCCGCATCCTCAAGCAGTGACGGATTTGGCCACCGTGATCGAACTGGCGGCCTCGCCCTTTGCCGCAGAGCGACCGGCCCTCGTGAGGGGCCGGCCGCATCTGGCCGTGCGCGACATCGTCAAATCCTATGGCGGTTCCGCCCGGGCGGTCGATGCCGTCTCGCTCGATCTCGCCAAGGGAGAATTCGTGACCCTTCTCGGCGATTCCGGCTGCGGCAAGACGAGCTTGCTCCGGATCATCGCCGGCTTCGTGCGGCCGGATGGCGGGCGCGTCCTGCGCGCGGAGCAGGATGTCACCGACATGGCTCCAGCGCGGCGGCGCATGGGCTTCGTCTTCCAGTCCTATGCGCTGTTTCCGACGAAGACCGTCGCCGAGAATATCGGTTTCGCGCTCATGATCGCCTCGCGCGGCCGCGATGAACGGGAGCGCCGCGTCGTCGAATTGGCACGACTCGTCGAGATGGAGCGACTACTCGAACGCTATCCGCACGAATTGTCGGGCGGTCAGCAGCAGCGCGTCGCACTGGCGCGCGCGCTCGCATCCGATCCCGAGGTGCTGCTGCTCGACGAGCCGATGTCGGCACTCGATGCTCGCATCCGCGTCAAGCTGCGTAACGAGCTGCGGTCGATCATCGACAGGCTCGGCATCACAACCCTCTATGTGACGCATGATCAGGAAGAAGCCCTGGCCCTGTCCGACAGGGTCGCGGTGATGTGCAACGGACGCTTCGAGCAGATCGGCACGCCCGCGGAAATCTATCACCGC
The DNA here is from genome assembly GCF_056399325.1 of Allobosea sp. 01N443. Lineage (NCBI taxonomy): Bacteria > Pseudomonadati > Pseudomonadota > Alphaproteobacteria > Hyphomicrobiales > Alloboseaceae > Allobosea > Allobosea sp. 01N443. The sequence continues at coordinate 10,255 of NZ_JBFTRC010000006.1, read as the reverse complement.
CCCGGTTCCCTCTTCGTCGCGCAGTTCATCGGCGTCTCGAACCTGATCGAAGGGCATGCGGTGGCCGGCGGCGTGGACGCCTATGGCGAGATCTGGCCCATGGCGCTCCCGCCCGATATCCGATCCGGCGAACGCGTCACCGCTGTCTATCGGCCCGAGCATATTGGGGTCGCCTCAGCTGCCCACCCTGGGGTAAGCGGGCTCCCTGGGCGGATCGCGGGCGCGGCCTTCCTTGGTGCCGTCGTGCGCCTCACCGTGACGCTGGACTCCGGGCGGACCGTCATTGCCGATTGCCCGTCGCACGAGGCTGAGCGGATCGGCACACGCGGCGCGCCGGTCATCGTCATGCCAGATGCTCGGCGCGCGGCGCTGATACCGGCGCGGGGCCGGTCATGACGCGCCTGCTGCGCCAAGTGCCGCGTGCACTCGCGAGCGGCGTCGTCACGCTGCTGCTGCTGGTCTTCATCGGCGTGCCGATCGGCGCCGTGCTCGTCAATAGCTTCGTCATCTCCGGTCCGATGCCTCTGGTGCGCCTGAAGGCGGTCACGGTCGAGGCCCTGGACCAGCTACCGACGGAAGACAGGGCAATCCTGATGCGCCGCTGGAGCGAGACGGCGACCGAGCCGGAACGCGTCGAAGGGAGCGCTGCGGCCTTCCGGCTCGCCGGGCTCACCCCGCCCTGGGATCGCACCGCGCCCTATTCCGAACAGGCTCAGGCGATGCAGGCCGCACTCACCGCCCTTGGGCCGCAGGACAGGGCCGAGGTGGCCGACAATCAGGCGCTCGCGCATGTGATGTTGCACAAACGGACTGCGCTCGCCTTCAGGGTGAAGAGCTTGATCGGCCAGCAGGCGTTCGACACGCTGCGCAATGGCTCCGAGGAGCGCTGGGGGCTCGACCACTACCTGAAGGTCTTCCAGGATTCCTATCTTCGAAACGCTGCATTCAATAGCCTGACGCTTGCCGGCCTGTCGGTGGTCTTCACGGTGCCCCTGGCGTTTGCGTTGGCTTACGGCATCAATTGCGGCGGCGTGCCCTGGCCCTCTGTGATGAGAGGCGTCTTCCTGATGCCGCTGGTCGCACCACCGGTGCTGATCGCGACCGCGACCGTGATGCTGTTCGGCCGGCGCGGGCTGGTGACGCATTCGCTGCTCGACCAGGGCCTCGGGCTGATCGACGCTGATGAGAGCAATCTCTACGGTCTTCTCGGCGTCGTGCTGGCACAGACATTGTCCTTCATGCCAGCGACGCTGATCATTCTCGACAACGTCCTGCGCCGGCAGGACGGGCGCATCGACGAGGCCGCAGCCGGACTTGGCGCTGGTCACTTCACCACCTTTCGCCATGTCACGCTGCCGCTGGCCTTGCCCGCGATCAAACGCGCGATCGTGCTCGTCTTCATCATGAGCCTGACGGATTTCGGCAATCCGCYGATTCTCGGCCGGGATACCCCTGTTCTCGCCGGGATCGTCTATGACGAGATCACCGCCTACAGGAATACGCCGCTTGCCGCCGCGCTTTGTGTCTGGCTGATCATCCCCTCGCTGCTGCTCTATCTCGGCCTCGAGCTGTTCGGGCGCCGCAAGGGCTACTCGAGCGCGAGCATCGCGGGGCGCTCCGAGCTGCCCATGCCGCGCTCCTGGCGCATCGGCCTGGCCACGCTGGCCGGGATGGTGGGCGCGCTCATCTTCGCGGTCTACGGCACCATGGCGCTGGGTGCTGTGACAAAGGTCTGGGGCACCGACTGGAGCCTGACGCTCGGCCATTTCACGGGAGAAGGCGCAAAGGTCGGCCTTGCCGGCACGGGCTATGGCAGCTCCGAGCGCGGTCTCGAACTCGTCTGGGAAAGCCTGCGTATCGGTGTGATCGCGGGCCCGGTGGGTGGATTGTTCGCCGTGGTGATCGCCTATGTCGTCGAGCGCCTGCGGCCGCCGGGCGCCAACCTCATCGTCTTCCTCGTGCTGGTGCCGGCGATCCTGCCCGGCATCATCTTCGGCATCGGTTATATCGTCGCCTTCAACATCCCCTTCGGCATTCCGAGCCTGTCGCTGACCGGCACCTCAGCGATCCTCGTCGTCAATATCCTGTTCTCGAACATCTTCGTCGGCGTGCTGGCCGCCCGCGCAGCCCTGCAGCGCGTGGACGGTTCCATCGACGAAGCAGCAGAAAGTCTTGGCGCCGGCCTCGTCCTGCGCTTCCTGAACGTCACGCTGCCGATCTTGCTGCCGGCCCTGCTGCTCGGCATGCTCTATGTCTTCATCGACGCGCTGACGACACTGTCCTCGGTCATCTTCCTGGTCTCCGGCAACCACAAGCTCGCTTCGGTGGCGATCTTCAACCACGCCAGCTCTGGTGAATTCGGCTATGCCGCCGCCAAGAGCCTCGTCCTGCTGGCCTTCGCGCTCGCCGCCATCGGCCTCGCAAGATTGATCGAAAAGCGCAGGGAGCCTGGTCGGCACCGGCTCTCGCCACTGCGTTGGCTGACGTTGCCGCGCTTCTCAGCATTCTCGAAATGACGATGGCCATGGAAGACAATCTCGTATCGCGCGACGCAACTGCCTTCTTCCACCAGAAGGGATCGAGCCCCTGTTTGTCGGCACTGCGGGCCGCGGAGGGCATCTGGCTCGAGGATAGCGAGGGGCGCCGCTTCATCGACCTGCACGGCAACACCGTCCACCATATCGGGCATGGTCACCCCGAGGTGATCGCGGCGTTGAAGCGTCAGCTCGATACGCTGCCCTTCGCGCCGCGCCGCTTCACCAACGAACCCGCAGTTGGGCTGGCCGAGAAGCTGCTGGCGTACTGGCCCGGTGCGCGGGCCAAGGTTCTCTTCGCGACCGGCGGTTCGGACGCCATGGAGATCGCCCTGAAGCTGGCGCGCGTGACGACGGGCCGCCACGAGACGATCTCGCTGGAAGGCTCCTATCACGGGCACGGCTTCGGCGCTTTTGGCCTGTCGAAAGCCGCAGCGGACCCGCGCCTCGGCCCCTTCCTGCCGGGGCGTCGGCACGTGACGCCCTATTGGGCGCCGGACGGCGCGCAGCGCATGCTCGCGGAGATGCGCGAAGCTCTTGGGAGGTCCGAGACCGGCATCGCGGCCGTTGTCGCTGAGCCGATCCGTTCCAACTGCCATGTCCCGCCGGACGGGCTCTGGGCCGAAGTGCGCGATCTCTGCAACCGGCACGGCGCACTGCTGATCTTCGACGAGATTCCATCAGGCCTCGGCAAGACCGGCCGCTTCTTCGCCTTTGAACATGTCGGCGCCATACCCGACGCGGTGGTGCTCGGTAAGGCGCTGGGTGGTGGGCTCCTGCCGATCGCCGCCGTCATCGCCGACGCGCGGCTGGACATCGCCCCCGAGCTCGATCTCGGTCACTACACGCATGAGAAGAACCCGCTCACCACGCGAGCCGCCCTGACCATGATCGATATCGTCGAGCGTGACGGGTTGGTGCGGCGCGCTGCCGAGCTTGAACGGCGCATCAGGTCGCGCATCGCCGCTCTCGCAAGCGAGGCCCCCGCCATTCTCGGCGTACGAGGGTGCGGATTGCTGCTCGCCATCGAGTTCGACCCCGCCGCTTTCGGCATGAATCCCGGCCCGGCATTCGCGGCCAGGCTCGTGTCGCGCTGTTTCGAGTTCGGCCTTTCGACGACGTCCAAAGGGCCGGCCAGCATCGGCTTTTCTCTGCCCATGACCGTGACCGATGCCGAACTCGAACTGTGTTTCGAACGGCTCGAAAGGGTGGCCGCGGCGCCTCCTTGCTGAAATCGCACTGCTGTCGCAGCGTACCTGCAAGATGCCGCGTCCGGTCTGCGGGAGGGCCAGCAACATGGTCAGAGGCATCCCCGAGGGCAAGTGTCCCGCTGGCTCTCCGCTACGGGAGGGAGCGCGAGGAAAGCGCTTGATAGAACCTTTTAAACGGGTATAGGCGGTTACATGGATGCCAACGACCTGCCGCCCCCCAGCCGCGCTGTGAGTTTGCCGCTTATCGCCAGCGAGCTCGCCTTCGATTTTGTCAATTCTGTCGCGGATCGGGGAGGGACGCAGCATGCCGAGTATCTGCATAACGGGGCCGATATCGTCCTCTGGGCGCATCTCGCAAAACTGCTTAGTGACACGGACAGGGATGCGGCCCTGGCAATGGTCGCTGCCGACGAGGTTCTCGCTTCCCGGCTGCTGAGCGAGGCCCATGCGCTTCGGGAAACCGTCTACGAGATCGGCGCGGCATTGGCCCGGCGCGATACGCCGCGGGAGGAGGATCGCGCGGCGTTGACGGCGGTTCATGCCCATTGCCTGAGCCGGGCGCGGCTCTCGACCTCAGGCGGTGGATTCGCCTGGACATGGGACCCCTACACGGCCCTCGTGGAGGCGGTGCTCGGGCCGATTGCGCTCTCGGCTCTCACCGTGATGACCCAGCAAGATCTCGCGCGGGTCAAGCGCTGCGAGGGAGACCATTGCGGCTGGCTCATGTTCGACACGACCAAGAATCGGCGGCGACGCTGGTGCGAGATGGAGGTTTGCGGCAACCGCGCGAAAATGCGCGCGTTTCGAGCCCGGAAGTTCGAAGCCAGCTGAAGCTGTATTCCAACCGAAGACGTCCTGGCGCCTGATGCCGCGATGGAATGAGCAACGATGCCGATCTCTCTCGCACGTCGGGTCGATACTGAGAGTACTTGCGCGTGATTGTGGATTGACGCAAAGGGACTTGGTGGGGGCGAGGGCAGAAAATGGCTGAGGACTGGGTCAGGGAGCGGGCCGAGAAGTCGCTTTCGCAGATGATCGACTGGATCGGGCGGCATGATAGCCGCAGCGCCGGGCTGATGGGCATCACAGTTGCTATGATGGGCGCGCTCTCGGCTGCAACGCCTGCCGTAAAGCAATGGAACGGCATTTTTATGTTTGCCCTGGCCGTTGCGGCGGGCGGGTTCGCGACGGTTCTGTACCAGTTGATGCGCGGGCAGATTCCTCGCCTGCGGGCTGGAAAACCATCGCTCTCCTTTTTCGGTACTGTCGCAGGCCTCCCGCAGGACGAGTTTCGTTCTCGCTTCGTCAAGATGACGGAAGAAGAATACCTCGATGACGTGTTGAACCAGTGTTACGTCAACGCCCGGATACTGCGTTCGAAGTTTCGCTGCCTCAAGCGGGGGCTGATTGCACTCTTGTTGACTGCCGTCCCGTGGACATGGGCCATATCTTTGGCCAAGTCACTTTAATCGGAGCTTGGAAATCTTCTCCGGCATGTTGCCTAAAAGGCACAGCCGGACGGTAGGTCATCCCCTAGTACCTGTAACCAGCAAAAGCTAGTTAGACGGTTTTGGATTGCTCCGGGGGCTTCACCATGTTCCGCCGCGTCGTTCGCCGGGGATTTGCCGGCCTCATGGTTGTGGCCGCAACGTCGACGGCGGGATCGGCCCAGGAGCCTGTACCGCGATCGACGCCTCGCGCCGGCGCCATCGTCTCCGCAAAGGGGGGCGAGGAACTCCAGCTGCAGCGAGAGCCGCGCTGGCACCCGGCCGTCGTGCGCCAGGACGTGGTTGGTGGCGATACGCTGCGTACCGGTGAGATCGGGACGCTCGGCATCACCTTTCAGGACCAGACGACGATCCGCGTCGGGCGCCAGTCGACGCTCGTCGTCAACCAGGTCGCAGCGGCGACGGGCACGACCGAATTGACAGTGCCGAATGGCAATGTCTGGGCTCGTGCCTCGCGCGGCGGTACTGGCGTGACCGTGAAGACGCCGGCCGCCTCGGCCGCGATCCGCGGCACCGACTGGTCGCTGTCGGTCCAGGGCGACCGCACGTCGCTGGTCGTGCTGGAAGGCACAGTCGAGTTCAGCAACCCCCAGGGCTCGGTCACGGTCCAGCAAGGCGAAGGCGCAACGGCGCGTATCGGAGAACGTCCGACCAAGACCGTTCTGGTCAGGTCCGACGATCGCGAGCAGATGCTGTTCTACATGGAGCTGCGCGGCCTGTTCCGTGGCCTGCCGGCGACCCGCCTCGACGGTGCGGCACGGCGCAGCGAGCGCGCGCGGCTCGCCGCCATCCCGATCCCGGCGCGCACGACTGAGGATTGGGTCGCGATTGCGGAAAATGGCATGGGTCATGATCCGCGCGAGATCGTGCTGCAGGCGGTGGCGGAGGCGCGCCGGCGCCTCGGCCAGCGTCCGGCTTTCATCCCGGGCCCGGACGAGGACTGGACTGCGGCGCGGCGCGGTACGGGCGAGACGCAGGCGAACCGTTCCAGCCAGAGCGCCCGCCTCGATCTCGTCGAGGCGATGCTCGCGGGTTCGGCCAAGCGCTACAAGGAAGCAGCCGCGCTGTTCGCGCGGGCGGCACGTGGCACGACGGGGCGCCAGCAACTGACGGCGCGATGCGGTTATTACGCCGCCGCCACGATGGCCGAACCCAAGCGCGTGCTGCCAATGCCACGCGTCGGTGGAGCGGACCAGAATGTCTGTGCCGCCTATGTCATGGGCTTCGGCAAAGGCCTGGAAGAGGCGGCAAACGTGCTGCGTCAGACGGAGAAGGCGGCGCCCCGCCACCTGCTCTCCTCGATGGTGTCGGCGCAGGTCTCGTTGCTCCTGAACCGACGCGACGAGATGCGGGCCACYGTCGAGCGCATGCGCACCATCGATCCCGACAGCCCCGAGACGCTGCTGGCCTCCGGTTACCTCAAGAGCAGCATCGACAGCGATCTCGATGGGGCCGTTGCCGATTTCACGCGCGGCACGGAGGTCGCTCCCGGCGAGGCCACGCTTTGGAACGGCCTTGGCCTCGCCGAGAGCGCCCGCGATGCGCCGCTTGAGGCCGAGCGTGCCTTCCGGCGGGCTATCGCGGTCGATCCCGATGATCCTGTTGCCTATGCGAATCTCGCCACTCTCTTGCTCGACCAGAGCCGCGTCGATGAAGCCGGAAGGCTGATCGAGAAGGCACTGGCGCTCGATCCCTCGCTCGATGCCGCCTACACCGCCAAGGGGCGCTACTACCTGCAGAAGGGCGACATGGCGAAGGCGCTGGAGTTCACGCTCGCCGGAAGCGCCGCCAATCCAGCTGACGCGCAGAGTCTGCTCGCGGTCGCCATTGCCCAATATCAGAGTGGTGACCTGGAAGTGGCTGGCCAGGCGCTCGACAATGCCGACCGTCTCGACAAGAACGATCCCATCATATCCATCACCCGGACTGCCATCGCCGTCGACCAGCTCGAGGCCGATGCCGCCATCATCAATGCGCGCGAGGCTGTGAGACGCTATCGCAACCGTGGGGGCTATTTCGCGGCGCTGGCGACGACGAAGACCGGTGGTTCCTATCTCGGGCAGGCCTATCGCCTGCTGAGCCTCGAGGATTGGGGGCGCTATTACACCGACCGCGTCGCCGATCCGTTCAGCGCCACGAGCTATTTCGACCAATCGGCAGCGCGCCGCGCCCGGCCGCTCTTCGCCCGCCCGACGCTCGACCAGATCGAAGGCGGTACCGCCGATGTCGCCGGCAACCTCATCCTGCAGGGCTTGTTCTTCGATCCGCTGGCGGTCTCCGGCCGTATCGGCCGCATCGATCTGCTGCGCCGGCCCTTCATCGACATCGAGTTCGGCGGCTCTCTCATACGCCGCAACGGCCGCAACGGCTGGCAAAGCGAGGCCATGGTCCAGGCCTTCAGCAACGAGCCGGTGCCGACATCGGTTTCCCTGTCCTATAACCGGATCGACACGGGCAATCGCCGCGGCCGGGCCGGCGGCGAAGACGGCCAGTCGGCGGCGGCATTCGTCGGTATCGCGCCCAGTGCGGCCGATCGCTTCCTGCTCTGGGGCACGGTGAACTCAGCCAAGCCGGATCTGATCGCTCCGGCGATCAACCTCTTCGACGCTGATACCAATTCCGTGAAGACCTATCAGGCCGGCGCCGGCTGGAGCCACACATTCGGCTACCGCAACGTGCTGACCGGTGCAGTGGTCGCGACCGGGGCTGATCAGTCACAGCGTCGGACTGTGACGAATGCCGCCGTCATCGACGATCCAACCTTCGGGCCGTTCTTCCTGTCGCTCGACACGCGCGAGCGGAAGGACACGAAGGTCGATTCAGTCACGGCCGCGCTCAGCCATACCTTCGGCTTCGGCGATTTCACCTTGCGCAGCGGCCTCGAAGGCCAGAGCGGACGCATTCGCAGCTTCATCGCGCAAGGCGCGACGCTGTCCATTCCCCTCATTTCGTTCCTGGAAAGCAACGACACCTTTGACGGCACCCGCAGCAATTTCACGGCCGGTCGCGCCTATACCAATCTGCAATGGCAGCCCTCCGACAAGATCCAGATCGAGGGTGGCATCCAGCTGCTCGGCGCCGATATGGGGCCGTCGCGGTCCAAGACCTATGCCGATCCGCGCATCGGCATAGGTTTCTCCCCGATCGATAACCATTGGCTGCGCGCGGCCTGGCGGCGCGACACCGAGTTGCCGAACGGGTTCACATTGTCACCGGTGACCACGGTGGGGCTGGTTCCGAACGCCCTGCCGGTCCAGCTCGGCGGCAACAAGGAAACGGTGGCGCTGCGCTGGGACGCCGAATGGACCCAGAACATTTTCACCGCAGTCGAGTACCAGAACCAGCGAGCCCGAAACCTGCGGCTCGATTTCCCCGACACGCTCGACAGCTTCGACCTGAACAAGGCCAGGATCGACTATGTCACGGCGACCRCGAATATCTGGCTGACGCATGGCATCGGCGTCTTCGGCACCATCGGCATGGCCAATTCCAGTACGATCGACGCGAACGGCCTGGAAGTCGACGTGCCGTTCGTGCCGCGTCGCTTCGCGCGCGCCGGGCTGACTTTCGTCCATCCCAGCCGCATCAAGTTCTCGGTGATCGAGAACTATATCGGTGAGCGCTACGACAGTCCCGGCGGCGTCAAGCTCGATCCTTTCTGGACCACCGACCTCGCGGCCAGCTACGAAACGCCGGATCGGCGCTTTCTGCTGGGACTCTCCCTGCTCAACGTCTTCGACAGGCGCTACGAGCAGGTCGCCGCGCGCGTCGGCACCAGCGAAGCGATCCTCGGTGCGGGCCGCACGATTGCCGGCTCGCTCAAGGTCCGGTTCTGATGGCGCGCGCAGCGCCTGCTCAAGGCCGGGTCGCCGCGGCTCTGCTTCACCGCTACAGGGCCCTGCAGATCGAATTGCGCGGGCGCCCCCGCCTGCGCAACATTTTACTGGCAGCGCTGGTTTCGCTTCTCATCGTGCCGCTGCATGGCCGCGCCGGCATCAGGATCGTCGAGGCCAGGGTCTTCGATATCCTGACCATGATCGCCCCGCCCCAGCCGGATCAGCCCGGGGCCGTGATCGTCGCAATCGATGAGCCGTCCTTCGCCGAATTGTCCGAGCGCTGGCCCTGGTCGCGCGCAACTCACGCCCGCCTGGTCCAGAGCCTGAAGCAGGCAGGCGCGAAGGTCATTGGCCTCGATATCATCTTCTCGGAACCGTCGGGTGAAGCCGCCGATGCCGCTCTTGCCGCTGCGCTCGCACCCGGCATGGTGCTGGCGGCAGATCGCGAAGTCATCGCCATGGACCATGGCACGCAGGTCTCGCTGGTCGAGCCCCTGCCGGCGTTCACGGAAAACGGCGCGGAAACCGGTGTGACCTCCGTCGATCTCGACAGCGACGGCGTCCTGCGGCGAATGCCACGCATCGAAGGCAGCTTTGCCGCCGCGCTCCTTGGCCAGATTGGCGAACCCCTGCCCGCTATCCCCGAGCGTGTCCTGATCCAGTATCTCGGCGGACCACGCACCTATCCGACGGTCTCCTATTATCAGGCGCTCGACCCGGCAGCCTTTCTTCCGCCAGGCCTCCTCAAAGACAAGGTCGTGCTGGTTGGGTTCAACCTGAAGGCGGCCCCGACTGCTGCTTCCGGTGCGAACGATGCGTTTTCCACCCCCTACACCACGAAAACCGGAACACTGACGTCGGGCGTCGAGATCCACGCGACCCTGCTCGATAATCTCAGGCATGGGCTCTGGATCAGACCCGCACCACTCAGCGCGATCGCAGCCGTCGTCCTGGTTTGCTCCCTGATCGGCTGCGGCACGGGCTCGGCGGCCATCACCTGGCGCACGGGCGTGATCGCGGCGGCAAGCGTCATTGCCATTGCCGCCGGCAGCTGGCTCCTGCTGCGCTACGGCCGAGTCTGGCTGCCGCCGGTGACGCCGACGCTTGCGGCCTTCATAGGGTTCGGCGCACGCTTTGGCATCGACTACGCCCGCGAGCGCCGGCTG